>JBEQBN010000017.1:0-11670 GCA_041639775.1 Halapricum sp. | reverse complement strand
CAGGCGACGACGGAGGACGATCTCGGCACCGACGAGTCGACAGACGTGATCAAGGGGATCGGATCGACCTACGCCGACCGTCTGGCCGACGCCGGCGTCGAGACAGTGGCGGACCTGGCTGGCAGGGACGCCGAAACGCTCGCGGAGGAGACCGATATCTCCGAGAAACGTCTGGAGAGCTGGATCGAGCGGGCGAAACACCGCGGTCGGTGACCCGCGACCGGCGCGGAACTGTTCTGGCCAGCGTTGCCACTCTCGTAACCTACAAGCCGCCGTCGGTGCTGTGAGGAGTCAATGAGCGAACCGCGAGTCGTGACCGGCCGTGCATCCTTTCGGGAGACAGCGACGGCCAGCCCGGACGGGGCACGTGTCCCGGTCGAGGTCACAGTCGAAGTCGCCGATCCGTTCGAAGCCTACCGCCGGGCGCGGGACGGTCGCGGCGGCGTCTATCTCGGGACGAGCGGCGGTCGATCCGGATGGGGCTACTTCGGGGTCGGGCCCGACAGAATAGTCGAAACGAGTCCCGGGGACGAGGCGCTGGCGACGCTCGACTCAGTGGTCGACGAGCAATCACTCGCACGGGGAGACTGCGAAGTCCCCTATCCGTGTGGTGTGATCGGCTGGCTCTCCTACGATATCGCCCGCGAGATCGAGTCGCTTCCGGGTTCGACCACGCGCGATCGGGATTTACCGCGGATGCAACTGGGCGTCTACGATCGGCTGGTGGCCTGGCGCGAACCGCGCGGCCAGCCGACGACGCTGCACGTGAGTGCCTGCCCCCGTATCGGTGACGCGAGCGACGCGTTCGCCGATCTCGATGAGGCGTACGCACACGGTCGCGAACGGGCCCTCAATCTGGCCGACGGGATCCTCGATGGCGATCCGACAGTCGGATCGCCGCCGGTCGAGCGCGACCGGGCGACCTTCGAGAGCGACTGCGGCCGGGCGGCCTTTGCCGATCGTATTCGCCGGGTGAAAGGGCACATCCGGGAGGGCGACACCTTCCAGGCGAACGTCTCACACCGACTCACTGCGCCGGCGGCGGCCCATCCAGTCACTGTCTTCGAGGCGCTACGCTCGGTCAATCCGGCCCCGTACTCCGCACTGCTTGAGTTCCCTGGCGTCGATCTCGTCAGCGCGAGTCCCGAACTCCTGTTAGATCGCGACGGCGACCGACTCGAAACGGAGCCGATCGCCGGCACGCGCCCGCGCGGTGAGACGCCACAAGCAGACGAGCGGCTGGCAGCCGAACTGACCACAGACGAGAAAGAGCGGGCCGAACACGCGATGCTCGTCGACCTCGAACGGAACGATCTCGGGAAGGTCAGCGAGTACGGGAGCGTCGAGGTCAGCCAGTACCGACGCGTCGATTGCTACAGCGAGGTGATGCATCTCGTGTCGCTGGTTGAGAGTCGTCTGCGAGCGGGACAGACGCTCGCGGACGCGATCGAAGCGGTGTTTCCGGGCGGGACGATCACCGGCGCACCCAAGCCCCGGACGATGGCGATCATCGACGAGGTCGAATCGACCCGTCGCGGCCCGTACACGGGCTCGATCGGGATATTCGGGTTCGACGACCGGGCGACGCTGAACATCGTCATCCGGACCTTAGTCCGATACGGTCAGCAGTACCATCTCCGAGTCGGTGCGGGGATCGTTCACGACTCGGACCCACAGCAGGAATATCAGGAGACGCTGGACAAGGGGCGGGCGCTCATCAACGCCGTCGACGTGGCCCTGGAGAGCGATACGGACTTTGCCGTTGCAAGGAGTGACACCGAGACCGACGGGGAGGCGTCGCGATGACCGGGCCGTCGGTGCTGGTGATCGACAATTACGACTCGTTCGCGTACAATCTCGTCCAGTACGTCGGTGAGATTGTGAGTGAGGACGACCGCAGGGAGTCCTCAAATAAAGCGAGCGGTGACGAAGGAGCCGCGAGCCGCGAGGACGAGCGAAGCGAGTCCTCGGACAAAGTAAGCGGGGAGGGACGACCCGCGAGCCGCGAGGACGCCGGTGAAGTAATTGTCCGACGCAACGACGCTATCGATGTCGAAGGGGTCCGTGACCTTGACCCGGACGCGATCGTCGTCTCGCCGGGGCCGGGAACGCCCGAGCAGGCCGGCGTCTCAATGTCGATCTTCGAGCAGCTATCGATCCCGACACTTGGGGTCTGTCTCGGCCATCAGGCGCTGTGTGCGGCACACGGTGCGCCAGTCAGCCACGCGCAAGACGTCGTCCACGGCAAGCCGTCGACGATCACACACGACGGACGGGGGATCTTCGAGGGGTTGCCAACGGCGTTCGAGGTGGGCCGGTATCACTCCCTGGCCGTCGAGCGAACGGCACTACCGGGCTGCCTGGCGGAAACAGCACATACCGACGATGAGCGTTCGATCGTGATGGCCGTTCGCCACGAGTCACAGCCGCACGTCGGGGTGCAGTTCCACCCCGAGAGTATCTTGACAGACCACGGAAAGCAACTGCTCGCGTCATTTTTCACCGAATACGCGTGACGAGCGAAATTAGGAATTCTCGGACGACAGGAACCGTTCACCGATCGCGCTTGTGAAGTCCGTGAGGTACACACCGCCCCACAGCGCCACGAGAATGCCACCGATGGAATTGTAGACGATGTCCCACAGCGTATCGTAAACACCGTACTGCGTGAGGACTGATGTCGATCCCAGGGTATCGCCTAGAATCCCGAGCGCGAACTCCAAAAGCTCCCAGAGGACCCCGAAGGCGAGCACGAACAGCAGGATGATCACGGCGACGAACTTCGGCGGCAGGTACACAGCATCGGAGTGTTCGTCGATTGCCCGGACGGTCGCGTAGCCGGTAGCGGCTACGACCGACGCTGACAGCGCGTGAGTCATATGATCCCACCAGGCCAGTTCGGAGTAAAACTTCCATCCCATACCCGGAATCCCGACAGTGCCGAGCGCGTGCAGGAACGCCGCGCTGGTGATCCACAACGTGACTCGTGGATCCATCGGCAGTTCGAGATCGTTTTCGAGAACTGATGGAATGCGAGCGACCAGCAATGACACACCCGTGTTGACCATAATGCCAGTGCTGCCTCGCTCGACGCCAATGAAGAACAATCCGACGAGCGACACTTCCATCAGGCGGGTCAACTGTGTTTGCCTGCGTTCTGACAGCCGAATCCGTGAGCCAAGCCCACTCATCGCTGGTCACCTCTGTGCTGCAGTTCGTCAATGTCTTCTAACATCGTTTCGACCGAATCCTGGCGCCATCTGAAGTATAGCGCAAATGTGACACCTGCAAAGAGACCCGCAGCAGCCGAATACAGCCATTCGTACATCAGTTCGTCGTTCGCCTGCTGGGCATCGATACCTTGGTTCATTATGTACTCAGTGCCAGTGTATACGTCGAATCCCCACTGGAGGAGTCCCCATAGCGCGGCTGAGGCCAGTGTCGCGACGACCACGAGCACGACGGCAAACCACGGTGGAAACCGGACCGACGTGAACGACTGTAACTCAACGCCAATGACTAAGGCGATCGCGGCTATCGCGAAGTACACCGTGAACTGCCCGGACAATCGCGGTGAGCCGATTGCGAGCCCGACGATCGGGAGTGCGGCCATTAGCAACACTTCCCAGGGGAGCATAACATATGACGAGCGATACGCCAACGGCGGGAGCAGTGCCAGTATGAGGACACCCAGTGCGAAGACAGACCATAGGAGCCCGGTCGAGATGCCGATTCCGACCGAGGTTCCGGCCAGCAGTGCGACCAACGCCCACCCCAGTATCGCGTTGCGGCGGCTGTCGTAAAGCAGCTTTTCAAGTTCGGAGGTGGCCATATATGGCCCCTGTAGGGGCCTCCTGTTAAAATCATACGTAACCGAAACGAGTTCCGACGATCAACCGACGACAAGCAGATAGACCACGGCGTAGCTACACAGCCCAATAGTGACGCCACCGAGCGCGGCGAACGCGGCTTCGAACGGCGACGGGTAGCGTTCGAGTAGCCTGTCGAGGTCTACTGATGGGACAGTGAGCCACGGTCGTTGCAGCGACGCAACGTCGCGACGGGCGAGCGATCGGTTGCGGCGAAGCCGGGATTGTACACTCACGAGTCGAGCTATCGGGTTCGGGGAGATGGAAAAAGCGCCCACGACGACTCCGATCCCAAGTATCGTGAACACAAAGTGATACGATACGTCCAACGTTGGCGGTGTGAGGACGACTGCAGCCACACCGTACGCGACCCCAATAGCCGCGCGACGTTCGAACAGTACCGTCAGCGAGCGGCCGGCGACACGCGCGACCGCGAAGGCAGCGAGCCAGACGACTGCTAACTCAAGTGCGAACGCACCGAGCAAATGGACTGTCGGATCGGTATGCAGCAATACCGTCTGCTCGACGAGTTGCAAATCAAGCGGATAGAGCAGTTGTGGTGGATCGCCGGTTGCCAGGTCACCCCACGGATGGGACAACAGTCCAACGGTAGCGATGAATGCGATTGTTTGCCCCGACAGATCCGTTCGGGTCCGGGCGAGTCTGGCAATGACCAGCCCAGCGGCGACGAACGTCCCGACGACGATGGCCCCTGCAAGACCGCTGTAGACCCACGCCGCCCAGACCAGCGACAGGAGGATGACGCTCGCGACCGCACGGACAGCGAGCCACCCGCGAGACGTACTCGTCCCGGCAGCCCAGGCGCCGAAGGCGGGGCCAGCCGCGAGCGAAATGAGTAGCGAATGCGTAATCGACCGATGGACCGCACGACTGGCGTCCCAGAAGACACTCGGCTGGCGCAGTGTGTCGGCGCTCAACCGGCCGACATCGAGTGCGACGACCGTGTATATCATATCCACATCCGGGATGGCAGCGAACGCACCGGCAACGAGACCGAGGGTGAACGCCCGTCTGGCCGGCCAGCCTCGCCAGTCGGCGACGAGTGTCGCGAGGGCAAACGCCAGCAGCGCGTGTCCAACGAACACAGAACAAATTGGTAGGCTGAACGTATAAGTTTCTCGCGCAGTGCTGCACGATACCGACTGACGAGCAATTGACCTCCTCTCCGCGTGAACGCGGAGGAATCCCACCACGGGATTTCAGGCCGAGCGAAGCGGCCTGTTGGTTTCAAGACGCATACGTTCCAAGCGTCGTCTGCTGGTTTTCAGCATCGTCCCCGGAAATCTTCGATTTCTGGTGTGCGAACGAATCGCTTTGCGATTCGTTAACGGCTTGGCTGTCTTGTGGCCCGGTCAAAGAGGCCCCATCCGTAGCCGAGTTCTTGGAAATCGAAGATTTCCAATGGTCGAAAAATCTCCGATTTTTCTCGACATCGTCACCGGCCTTCTGCCGGGAACTCCGGTCGCTTCGGCGGTGACTCTCTCCACTACGGTAGCGGTCTGCAATGTTTATCGCCCCGTTCACGTCGGCTTGATACTCACCGACCCAACAGCCGCCGTTCGAGCATCTGAACGTCGCCTGTCGTGGCCGGTAGCCGTGTTCACCGCAAGCGTGGCACGCCCTCGACGTGTTCCGATCCCCGGTGTGAATACTGCATTAGGATATGTATTGTTTCAAATAAAACACAACACTACCCCCCACATCCTTCACTAATATAGATTACTGGTGGACCTTAGTGTACTTTTTACGCCGAGCGTTTAACTGTATAGAACCCCAATCGTGTATGTACTGAACAACACCGGTGGATCAGCTGATGTCGAATCCGGAATCCACTATACGAACCTATGATATCACAACCAAACTCCGACACTCACGACGATTCGTACGTTATCATCGGCGACGGCATCGCCGGGAGTTCGGCGGCCGAGGTGCTTGCCGACCGGACAGCAGATGCCGATATCACCGTTTTGACTGCGGAAAGTGAACCGCTGTACAACCGCATTCTGATCAAAGAATACGCCAAAGGGACGGTCCCTGAGAAAGCAGTTCGGATCCACGACCGCGCGTGGTATGACGAGCGGGGGATCGACCTTGAGCTCGATGCACGTGTGCGTACTGTAGAGACTGACAACCAAGCAGTCCTTACAGAGGGTGGGAAGCGATATCAGTACGACAAGCTGCTCGTCGCGACTGGCGGCTCCCCGCGATCGCTACCTGTGCCGAACGCCGACGCGGACGGTATCACGTCATTCTGGACAATCGAGGACGCGCGTCGGATCAGACAACAGGCTGGCGAGGCTGATTCCGGGACAATTATCGGAGGAGGATTGCTCGGCATCGACTACGCCGCGATCGCGGCGACACAGGACGTCGATGCCCACTACTTGATCCGGGAAGACCGGTGGTTCTCTCGCGCGATGTCCGAGACTGGTGCGGCGATCGTCCACGATGCTTTAAGAGAAAAGGGCGTGACGCCTGTCCTCGAGACAGCTGTCGAACGGTTCGAGACCGACGATGACGGGCACGTCATCGGGACAGTCGCTTCCGACGGACAAACCTACCGAAGTGAGTGTGTCGGCGTTGCAATTGGGACCGAACCCAACACTGCCTTTCTGTCTGAGACGCCAGTGACCACCGACGACGGTGTCGTCGTCGACAGCCGACTTCGGACGGACGTGTCGAACATCTATGCGGCAGGCGATGTCGCGCGGTATCACGACCGGCGCCTTGAGGAGCCGATACAGAACGGATCTTGGGGCAGCGCCAGCGCCCAAGGCGAGCACGCGGCAGCCAATATGCTCGCCGCGCCGGACGCAGAGGAGTACTTCGAGTTTGTTCCCTCCTACACTGTAACACACTTCGAGTTCCCGATGGCGTCGTTCGGCCATCCGGGACTGGGTGAGACGTACCGAGAACGTCGGTACGGAGAGACGGAGTGGCGACGCCTGGCATTCAAAGACGGAATGCTCGTCGGTGGCGTGTTGATCGGTGATCTCTCTCCGCTCCAGCCGCTGAAGCAACTTACTTCGAGCGGTCGGCATATTCAAGACCGGGCCCAGCAGCTGCTCGCACCGACATTCGACGGTCTCGAAACGACTGGTGGTCCGACGCCGGCTGTCTCGGACTGAGTACCGTTCTGTCGTCTGACCTTGCGGATATGCGACCCTTTTTGGATGCCCGTAGTGTACGGAGCAATATGTACGTCCGGGACGCCAAGAACCGCGAGGAAGTCTGGCTGCTCGATCGGATCGAAGAGATGAACCTGGACGAGACAGCCTTTCGGTCGCGCGACTATGTGATTGCGATCGACGAAGAGACAAACGAAAAGGCCGGATTCGGGCGCATTCGAATCCACAAAGTCGACGAGCCAGTCTGTGAACTGACAAGCATCGGCGTCCTCGAGGAGTGGCGTGGCCAAGGCGTCGGCGCACACGTCATCGAGCGACTGGTCCAGAAAGCGAGCGACGAGGACTTCTCGGTCGTGTACTCGTTGACTGACCAACCGGAATATCTGGCCCAGTTTGGATTCGAACCAGTCGATGCCGAGAAACTCCCCGGGAAGTTGCGGGAACGACTCACCGAAAAGCGTGAGTCGATCCAGCCCGAAGCGGTCCCGACTCGTCTACGTATCGAGGAGTTCCAGGTTCCGTCGGACCGTCGTGAAGCGTTCAAGGCGGCTGATGCGGACAGAGACGAGGAGCCGACCGAATCCCCCGAAGACTTCGGAATCGACCCGGAGGAAGCCACGTACAAGTACGATACCAGCTAGCCCTCACACAGCGACCCCGGGAACCGGACAAACCATCGCCGTGTAGGCGAAGTTATTTTACTTGTGGGTCGCCTACCGAACTACGATGAGCGATAAGGGGGTAGACGAGAGCAAGCGGGCGACGCTGCGACGGTTCGCAGCGCTTGGGACCGCGGGCTCGATCGCTCGCTTCGCTGGTGGGGCCGAAGCCACCGACGGCGATTCGGACGCTCGCGACGCCATCGTCGGGTATCTAGAGGCAACACCGGGTGCGCACTTCTCGAAGGTCCGTGACGACCTACAGCTGGGGACCGGTGAGACACAACACCATCTCCGGCAGCTGATCGATGCCGGGACCGTCGAGAGTTACGAAGACGGTGAATATCGGCGGTTTTTCCCCGCAGACCGGTTTGAGGCCTTCGAGAAGACAGCACTGTCGTATCTCCGGCGTGAGACTGTTCGCGGGATGTTGATCGCGCTTTTGGAACATCCTGATTCGACCGGCAGAGACCTCGCGGAGGCGGTTGGGGTCTCCCGGCCGACGATCAGCAAGCGTGCGAGCGAACTCGAAACGGTCGGACTTCTCGATCGGACGGACGGCTACCGGATCGTCAACCCGGAAACAGTACTGCTGTTGCTCGTTCGGTATGCCGATTCGTTTGACGCGGACGCGGCGGCGTTCGCTCGCGACGCCGCATCGGTCGTCGCCTACGATCCACAGTCCTAGCTGTTTCGATACGGGTCGATTCCGTCGGCAGTGTATTCCAAGTCGATGACAGTCATAATGAGGCAACTTTTTGCTCGCGGGGACCCCACCAGGCGATATGGGAACTGACGCTGACGCCATCGAGTTCGGTACTGACGGCTGGCGAGCGACGCTGGACGTGTTTACGAAACCGCGCGTTCGGATGGTCGGCCAGGCAGTCGCGACGTACCTCGAAGACGGACCCGTCGCGGTCGGCTACGACGCCCGTGACAGCTCGCGAGGGTTCGCCGAGGAACTCGCTCGGACGCTTGCCGGCAACGGCATCGAAGTCCTGCTAAGCGAGCGTGACTGCCCGACACCCGTCGTCGGCTGGACCGTCCGCGATCGAGACCTGGCAGGCGCGCTGATGGTCACCGCGAGTCACAACCCGCCGAACTACAATGGAGTCAAGTTCATTCCGGGAGAAGGCGCACCGGCACTTCCCGAGGCGACTGACCGACTCACGGAGCTACTCGCCGAACCGGACCCGGTCCCGGAGTCCGAATACGGCGTTGTCACCGAGACCGATCTCGTCGAACCGTACCTCGAACACGCGCTTGAGTTCGTCGACACTGACCTCTCAGGGTTGACCGTCGCCTACGACGCTATGCACGGGAGTGGCCGCGACGTGACGGGCAATCTCCTCGAGCGGGCCGGCGCAGACGTGATCGAACTCCGATGTGAGCGCGATCCCGAGTTCGGGGGCACATCCCCGGAGCCAGAGGCCGATCGCTTGCACGACCTCATCGAGGAGGTTACCGAGGGCGACGCCGATCTGGGGATCGCCAACGACGGAGACGCCGACCGGATCAGCGTCGTCACCCCCGAAGAGGGCTTCCTCGATCCGAGCCTGCAGTACGCCGTTCTCTACGAATTCCTCCTTGAGGAGGAGTCAGGGCCCGCAGTCCGGACAGTTTCGACCTCGAGTATCCTCGACAAGGTCGCCCGCGAATACGGTGAGGAAGTCATAGAGACTGCCGTCGGATTCAAGTGGGTCGCCCAGGCGATGCAAGACCACGACGCGCTGATGGGTGGCGAGGAGTCCGGCGGGTTCGGCATCACGAGCCATCTCCGGAATAAAGACGGCGTCCTGATTGCGCTGCTCGCGGCCGCCGCCGAGGTCGAGCAACCGATCGACGACCGGATCGCCGCCATCCACGACGAACACGGGCACGTCTTCCAGGATCGCATTAGCGTCGCGTGCCCGGACGATCGCAAGGAGGGGGTCCTCGAGGAACTCGACGGGGCACTCCCCGAGGAAGTCGCCGGCGCGACAGTCGCGGATATCAATACTGTCGATGGGTTCAAAATCACCTTCGAGGACGACAACTGGCTGCTCGTCCGCCCCAGCGGCACCGAGCCCAAACTCCGGGTGTATGCCGAAGCCGACAGCCCCGAACGGGTCGAAGCACTGCTTGACGCCGGTCGAGACCTCGTCGAACCGCTGGTCTAGACCGTCCGAACGCCGCGATATCTCCCTGCTTCTCGCTCGCTGATCGCGAATGCCAGTGACTTGTAAAACGGCCGCACACGCTCGTCGAACTCGGCGACGACGCGCCCGTGGTGATCGAGGAGGCGCTCGACCAGGGCCGTCCCGATTCCCTGGTCCTGTCGGCGCTTGCGGACGGCAATCGTATCGATGTGGGCCCCTGTGTCTGCCGGACGCGCAACGACAGTCCCGAGTATTCGGCCGTCGTCGACAGCAACGAGCGTTCGACCGTTACTGATGCTCCGTTGAACCACGTCACGGTCGGTTTCGAGGACTGCGCCGTCGAGTATCGCGAGGATCGTCTCACTCTCTGACGGTGCCGCCTGTCGTACACGAACCATCCTAGCCACCCTGGACGAGCCGCAGTACCCGCACGTGACCGACTTCGACAGACTGGTCCTCGGGGACGGGCTGACCGTCGACGACGATCGAGACCTCGTGGCGACCATATTCTAGGGGCTCAAGCAGGTCCGCGTAGGTGTCACCCGCCTCGAGTTCGACCTCGTGGGTTTCCTCGCCGACGACGTCGACGGTGACGCGCATATCTGTCGGTTCGTGTGCGCGCATATGAGGGTAGCGTTCTCGGGGCTCGTGTATTGCGCACAGCTCGCCGCGTCCGATGCGTTCGTTTCGCTCCCCGCTCGCTCTACTCGAGGACACCCTACGGTCGTCCTCGCGGCTCACGGGTTGTTCCGCCCCGCTCGCTCTATTCGAGGACACCCTACGGTCGTCCTCGCGGGGTTTATGACCAGCCAGGGCCACATCCCGAGTATGAGTGAAGACGAACCCCAGTCGCGAGCGGGCCGGGAGGAAGTCTGGATCGAGAAATATCGACCACAGACCCTCTCGGAAGTCGCGGGCCACGAGGGTATCATCGAACGTCTCCAAAGCTACGTCGACCGGAACGACCTGAGCCATATGTTGTTTTCAGGTCCGGCTGGAACAGGGAAAACCACGTCCGCGATGGCTATCGCCCGGGAGTTGTACGGCGATGACTGGCAGGACAACTTCCTCGAGTTGAACGCCTCTGACCAGCGCGGGATCGACGTTATCCGTGATCGAGTTAAGTCCTTCGCGCGCACCTCGTTTGGTGGGTACGAGTATCGTGTCATCTTCCTTGATGAGGCTGATGCCCTTACGTCTGAGGCTCAATCAGCACTCCGTCGGACGATGGAGCAGTTCTCGAACAACGTGCGGTTCATTCTCTCGTGTAACTACTCCAGTCAGATCATCGACCCGATCCAGTCTCGGTGTGCTGTCTTCCGGTTCTCGCCGCTGGGTGACGCGGCAATCGAAGAGCAAGTCCACCGAATCGCTGCGGCTGAAGACATTGAAGTGACCGACGACGGTGTCGAGGCGCTCGTATATGTCGCCGGTGGGGATATGCGCAAGGCGATCAACGGACTCCAAGCCGCATCCGTCACTGGCAAGGTCGTCGACGAAGACGCCGTCTTCGAAATCACCTCGACGGCCCGGCCCGAAGAGATCACCGCGATGGTCGAGCAAGCACTGGATGGGGACTTCACTGCTGCGCGCTCGGAACTCGACCGACTGTTGACCGACCAGGGGATCGCCGGCGGAGACGTGCTCGATCAGATCCATCGCTCGGTCTGGGAGTTCGACATCGGCGACGAGGCCGCCGTACGTATCCTCGATCGCGTCGGCGAGGCTGACTATCGGATTACCGAGGGGGCAAACGAACGGATTCAACTCGAAGCACTACTGGCGTCGCTCGCACTTGAAGAGTAGCCGATCACGCTCTCGCGACTGTCGAAGACAAAACTAGCTGTTAGTTGTG
>JBEQBN010000016.1:0-11788 GCA_041639775.1 Halapricum sp. | reverse complement strand
TTAATAACTCTTGCGCTACTGGCCAACAGAATTGTAGTGATCTATCACATCCGTGGGAGACTACTCCGGAGCCAGTCGTGCTATGATGTCATCGGTGTGGGTCAGCTTGGCTTTCGAAGCCACCGTCGCTTCGAGTCGTGTCCGGTCTGTCTACGAACGTTCGAGAACCAGCGGACTAGACCGTCGGAGTTTTTTCGTTCTGGCCCGTGGGAAATGGCGTGAAAAACGTCACCCACCGCCGGTCGAACCCGTTCGGGATGGCGCCCAACTGCGAGGCGACTGTCCCGGGCTACGGCGACGCGAACGCTCACTTCCACGTTATCGGCGACCATCCGGGCGTCCACGGCGGCACGGAGTCCGGTGTACCGTTCACGGAGAGACAGAGTAGCGAGCGCCTCCAGTCAGCACTGGTCAAGGCGGATCTACTCGAATCAGCTGGCACGCCACCGGAGATGGCGAAGACGTATTTCTCGTATCTCTATATGTGTGCCCTACACCGCGAGCCGACAGCCGCCGACTACGCTGATATGGAGCGGTTTTTCGACTCTGAGTTGCGAGCGATCACCGCACACGTTCTATTGCCGGTCGGCCAGCGTGCGACCGACTACGTCCTTGCCAACTATTCGGCATATGACGGCAACACCGACATCGACGCACTCCACGCCAGCGAAATCCAAGGCGCGGGCTGGTTGATCTACCCGATCAAAGAGCCTGGTGAGTGGACCGACGCGGACGAACAGGAACTGATCGACACGCTTGTCGCGCTACAACAGCGTGATTACCGACAGCAGGCCGATCTCGGACGATTTTTGCCCGGCAACGATCCCTATCGTGTCCGCTGATTCGGACAGGTAGTCGACCGTGTCCAGCGACACGGAACGACGTGTCTGTCGACAGTCGTTCATACTGGTGGCTATACGTTCGTAAAGATATCTGGCACGACGGCGTGCCAGATCATTTCGAAATGTTATAGCCACCAGTATCAGAAGAACTGATAGAGGTCGTCGCGCTCGGCCTCGTGGAGGTGGCTGCGGACGGCCTCGTTGAGCGGTTCGATGGTACCCCGTTTTGCCGAGATCGGGGCGATAGTGTCCTGCCACTGCTTCCAGGGCGGGTACAGCCCAAGCCGGTCACAGAGGTCGTTCAGCCGCTGATCGCGATCCTCGACTTTGTCCATCTTGTTGACGGCCACGACCGGCGGGACGCCGACGTCACGCAGGAAGTGGAACATCTCCACGTCGTGTGGAATTTCGTCCTCGCCGGAGTGACGATCGATGATGTCGATGACGCTCTTGCCGTCGACGACCAGCACGCCTGCGAGTATCTTCTCGGCATTGGCCTCGACGTAGCGAACCACGTCGGTTTTGATCTGCTCGCGAACGTCCTCAGGGACCCCCTTCATAAAGCCAAAGCCAGGGAGGTCCGTGATGACGAAGTCTTCGCTAGCCCAGTCGTAGTGGTTGGGCTCGCGGGTGACGCCCGGCCGTTGGCCCGTATCGAAGGTGTGGCCGGTGATCTCGCGCATCAACGTGGATTTGCCGACGTTCGATCGCCCGACGAGGACGACCTCCGCGTCGCGGTCCGGCCGCGTGTCGAACATAGGCGTGGATAGCCGGTCGAAGGCGAAAAGACTGTCTGGTTCGTGTCGGTAGCCTCGCACGACCCACGCCGTCGTCTTGGCCTCCTCAAACACACCTTCGAAGGAGACGAACGTTGTGTGTCGGGTGTGCTACTTCGCATCTCGCATTTGAGCTCGCCCCCGAACCGGGGGGTCTAGTTATCCGGGACGGCTGAGTACTGCGATTTCCGGCTGTCGTTCCCCTCACTGCATCGCCTCGGTGAGCACTCGAACTTGTTGGTCGTCGAACGCCGTGTAGTAGAGTCGAATCTCGTAGACCTCGCCGTCGAGATAGTCGCCATCGAATTCGATGTCTTTCCCGACAATCACCTCGCCCATACTGATATTTCCGCTGTACCCACCACTTCGCACTCGTTCCCCGTCGACGTAGAGAGTGTGGCCACTTCCATTGAACGTGCCCACGAGCGTCTGGCGAGTGTTCTCCTGCTTGCTGTTGCCGAATATCTGTCTGTCTTGCGTGCCACCGGCCTGATCGACGCTGAAAACAGGGACGTATTCGTCGTCACTCCCACACCGGTTCTCTGGTACCTGGTCGTTGCTACACGGTTTCAACTCCAGCAGCCAGTTGTCATCGTCGCTTTTGTGTTCGATGAGTTCCTGTTTTCGGTTCCCGCTGTCGGTTCGATAGGTGACTGCAACGGTGAACTCGGAAACGGTATCGACAGGTGTGTTAAACTCAGTTACGTCGACGTAGTCGTCGTCCCCGTCAAACGTGAGCGACCCGCCGTTCGGAACGGGATCGCCAGTAATGTCGCCGTCGTTGCCGTTCCCTGAGCGATCGAACAGTGTGGTCTCGTTGTCACCCTCAAACGGGTAGTAGGCGATGAAATCGCCGACTTCACTCCGGTCGTCGATCGTTCTATCGACAAGGACCGACTTCTCTTGGTCCCGCGAGACGACCGTGATCTGGTCGCCAGGCGCTGTTGGGACGATCACTGACTCGCCGGCGTCTCCCCCTTCGAAGGTAGCGACACTCCGGCCGTTCAACTGGACGGTCACGTCGGTGCCAATCGCCGTCGCTGTCATCCGTACGCCGACTGGCGTCTGTTCATACTCGAACGACGCCTCTGCTGTGGGTGCGCCGGTACTATCGAGAAACGAAAGCGAAAGCGTCACCAGAACGATCGCAATCACGATCACCACGGCGACAAGCAACACGTTGCCGACGACCGGTGTCGCCCCACGGTCAGTGCTGTCGATCCCCATCTCATTTCGAGTTTGGTTTCTACCACGATAAAGACAGGTGCCACAACTGCGTGCTGGTCGACTGGTGGTCCAGTCCGAGCGATTGACCATCGATTATTTGCCGGCACCGCACGACATCATAGGTGTGCGACTGCTCCAGGTCACCATTCCAACGGGCAAGCGCGACGCTATCGAGCGAGCGCTGGAGAAGGAAGGAGTCGACTACGTCCTGACTGACGAGACCAGCGGTCGCGAGTACACAGCAGTTGCGTACGTCCCCGTCCCGACGAACGCGGTCGAGCCAGTGCTCGAAGGATTGCGGGACGCGGGGCTGGACGATCAGGCCTACACTGTCGTCGTCGAGGCCAACACCGTCATATCCAAGCGCTTCGAGGAGCTGCAGGACCGCTATGCCGAGGAGGAAGACGAGGAGCGGATCGCCCGCGAGGAGCTCACCTCCAAGGCCGAGGGTCTGGCACCGAGCACGTCGAACTACGTCGTACTGACTGTCGTGAGCGCCGTCATCGCGACTGCCGGTCTCCTCTTGGATTCGCCGGCAGTCATCGTCGGTTCGATGGTGATCGCGCCGCTGATCGGGCCGGCTATGGCCGCCAGCGTCGGCACCGTCGTCAACGACCGGGAGCTGTTTCGCCGCGGCGTCGTCCTCCAGTTCGCCGGGCTGGGGTTGGCTGTCGTCAGCGCCGCCGCATTCGCCTGGATCGCCCGAACTGCGAATCTGGTGTCACCCGGACTGGTCATCACCGACGTGCCGTCGATCCGCGAGCGTCTGCTCCCTGATTTCCTCTCGCTCGCGGTCGCGATCGGCGCGGGCGTCGCTGGCGTGATCAGTCTCTCGGCGGGCGTCTCGACGGCGCTGGTGGGCGTGATGATCGCCGTCGCGCTCATTCCGCCCGCGGCGACTGTCGGGATCGGGATCGCCTGGGGCGACCCCTGGGTGAGTCTGCCCGCAGCCGTGTTGACGCTGGTGAACGTCCTCTCGATCAACTTCGTCGCACTGGCCGTACTGTGGTATCGCGGCTATCGTCCCAGCGAGTGGTTCCACCAGGACGACGCCCGCCGGACGACCATCCGCCGGGTCGCGGTACTGGTCGTCGGGATCGCCGTCCTCTCAGTGTTTCTCGGCGGGATCACTTATGACTCCTATCAACAGGCGACGACCGAGGACGCCATCCGGGCGGACGTCGACGCGGTTATCGACGAACGACCGGCGGCGACGGTTCTGGACGTCGAAATCGAACGGACCGACGGCGCGATATTCCGGGAACCACAGCGGGTCGTCGTCACCGTCGGGCTACCGCCCGGGGAGAGCGAGCCGAGTCTGGTGAGCACGCTCGATGACCGCTTCGAGGGGACGACCGGTCGGAACATCGACACGGAAGTTCGGTATGTGACCGTCGAATCAGCCTGACCGTTCTGGCACCGAACGTCCCCTGGAAGCGGACTCACTCCTCGAAGGGCAGCTCTGGTTCGTAGTCGACGGCCGCGACGACGGCCTCAAGCACCGCCTCGACGTTCTCGTCTTCGGTAACGCTCATATAGTACTCGGCCTCGACGTCCCGGGAGCGGTCGGCCTTGTTGCAGACGGTTAGTACCGGTGCGTCCGCGAACTGCTCGACCAGCGCGTCCCGGAGCTCGATCTGCACGTCGGTGGGATAGCCACACTCGCCGCTGGCGTCGACGAGCACGAGCACGGCGTCTGCGAGGTGTTCAAGCGCGCTCACGGCCTGGGACTCGATCTCGTTGCGCTCCTGGGGCGGTCGGTCGAGCAGTCCGGGGGTGTCCACGAGCTGGTAGCGGACGTGTGCGTCCTCGAAGTGGCCGACGTTGATCTCCGTGGTCGTGAACGGGTAGGAGTTGATCTCGTTGCTCGCCCTAGTCACTGAGTTGACAAATGAGGACTTACCGACGTTGGGGTAGCCCGCGACGACGATGGTCGGTTCGTCCGGACGGATGTCGGGGAGGTCCCGCAGGGCCTCGCGAGCGGCCGCAATGGCGAGCAGTGACTCGGCGACCTGCTCGACGACGTCGGCCAGGCGGGCAAAGGCCTGCTTGCGGAGTTTCCGGGCGTGATCGACGTCGCTGGCGTTGCGGAGTTTCGTGTGATACTCCCCGCGGATGTCAGCGGTCTTCCGGGAGGCCCAGGTCACTTCCGAGAGGTGCTGGCGCAGCGCGTCGATGCCGCGGTCGTCCTCGCTGCCGATGGCGGTCTCGCCGGAGATCACGGCGTCGGCCAGGTCCCGATAGAACGGATCCAGATCGTCGAAGTCGGGCCACTCGGTGACGACGTTTTCGAGGTTGTCAGAGAGGATGTTCGCGGCCGTCTGGAGCATCGAGGACTGCGCCTCGAAGCCCTGCTTGGCCCGGCCGGCACGGGACGCCCGCGAGAAGGCCTTGTCGATGAGTTCCGACGATCGCGGGGTCGTCGGGAGATTTTCGAACGGTTGGCTCATTGAGGCCCGATAGATGACCTGGACGGAAAAGCGGCCCTATTGCGATCGCAAGCGATCGAAGACGGAGATTCACTCCAATCTGACGTTGTCCAGGATCCCGACGGCACCGGTCTCCCAGACGATGTTCAGCCCGACCGCGACCAGACCGGTTCCGTCGTGATCGACCTCGTATTCATAGGTCTTCCAGCCCTCGTGGTCCCACAGGGAGTGTTCGCGGTCGAAATCCGTCTCCACGAGCCCATCTTCGGGGACGGGGCCCGCGTAGGTCGCGACCTGCAACACTGTATTGAACGAGTTCTGTTCGCTATAGCCGTCGACTTTCAGCGTTGAGACCTCCGAGAGATCGACTTCCTGCTGGACCCATACTGTCCCGTCGTCGGCACTCCCGTCAATGAAGATTTCCAGTGCTGACTCACCGCTAGAGGACTCCTCGCCCGTCAGTTCGACCGACGAGTCGACTTTTTCGTCTTCCTCGCCGGGCTTTTCTGGGAGGTCTCTGCCGATCGTCCAGCCGTCGAGTTCGGACTCGAAGTGTCCGTTGACGAGCGTGGCCGACTCGTCCGGTGGCTCTGTCGTAGGTGACTCAGTCGTCGAATCGTCGGGCGATGCGTCGCTGCCGGAACAGCCGGCGACGAGCGCGGCGGTCGCAGCCGCCCCAGCTAGGAAATAGCGTCGTTTCACACCCGGTACAACAACGGGGATTTAAAAAACATTCGTGAAGGCTCAAACGACTATTTGACTGTCCTCACGCCACGGTGGCTGCGCCGGTGCAATCGGCTATGGAACCAGTTGGTCGCCATCGTCGTCGTAGACCGTGATCGCGTCGACCGGACAGGTTCGGGCGGCGAACTTCGCGTCGAGTTCGGCGTCATCGGGCACCTCGCGAACGAAGACGCCGTCGCCGTCTTCCTCGCTGTCAGCAAGGACCGCTTTGCCGGCGTCCTCGTCGCGCTCGAAAGCGTCCCACTCTTCGACGCACTGGAACATCCCGATGCAGGTGTCGTAATCGTATTCGATTCGCATACGGCCGCTTGGACCGCATCAATCAAAGCCCTGGCGGCGGTGCGACAATTTAAACCCGACGACGACCCAACCACGTCCCAATGGACGTCGCGGACATCCCGGCGATCCCGGAGTGGCTCCCCGACCACCTCCGGGAGTCAGGTATCGACTCACTCTACCCCCCGCAAGCCGAGGCCGTCGAGGTGGGCGTCACCGAAGGCGAGAACCTGGTGGCGTCGATCCCGACCGCCAGCGGCAAGACGCTCATCGCTGAATTGGCGATGCTCGCAAGCGTCGCACGCGGCGGGACGGCCCTCTACATCGTGCCCTTGCGGGCGCTGGCCAGCGAGAAACACGCCGAATTCGAGCAGTTCGAACAGTACGGACTGGACGTCGGCGTCTCGACCGGCAATTACGAGTCCGAAGGAGGATGGCTCGCCGGCAAAGACGTCATCGTCGCCACTAGCGAGAAGGTGGACTCGCTCGTTCGTAACGGTGCACCCTGGCTCGAGGAGGTGACCTGCGTCGTCGCCGACGAGGTCCACCTGGTTGACGACGGCGAGCGCGGCCCCACACTGGAGGTAACGCTGGCGAAGCTCCGGCGGATCACCGCCGGTCTGCAGACGGTCGCGCTGTCGGCCACCATCGGCAACGCCGGGGAACTCGCCGAGTGGCTCGACGCCGAACTGCTCGATTCCGACTGGCGGTCGATCGACCTCAAGAAGGGCGTCCACTACGGCCAGGCCCTCCATCTGGAGGACGGCAGCCAGCAGGAACTCAGGGTGCGCGACGGCGAGAAGCAGACGGCTGCCGTCGTCCGGGACACTCTCGAACCCGACCGCGACGAGGACGGGACCGTCCGCGAGGAGGGAGGGTCGTCGCTGGTATTCGTCAACTCCCGGCGCAACGCGGAGGCGGCGGCCGGTCGGCTGGCCGGCGTCGTCTCCGAGTATCTCGACCCCGAAGAGCGTGCGGCCCTGGCCGAGGTAGCCGAGGAGATCAGGGATGTCAGCGACACCGAGACCAGCGACGACTTGGCCGACGCGGTCGCGGAGGGGGCGGCCTTTCACCACGCGGGCCTCTCGCGGGGGCACCGCGAACTCGTCGAGGAGGCGTTTCGCGACCGGCTGATCAAGGTCGTCAGCGCGACGCCGACGCTGGCGGCGGGCGTCAACACTCCCTCTCGGCGCGTGATCGTCCGGGACTGGCGACGCTACGACGGGACCGCCGGCGGTATGCAACCACTCTCTGTCCTGGAGGTCCATCAGATGATGGGCCGGGCCGGCCGCCCCGGACGGGACCCCTACGGAGAGGCAGTACTGGTCGCCAGCAGCCACGACGAACTCGACGAACTCTTCGAGCGCTACGTCTGGGCCGAGCCCGAGCCCGTCCGGTCGAAGCTGGCCGCCGAGCCCGCCCTGCGGACGCACATCCTCGCGACCGTCGCCTCCGGCTTCGCCAGCACGCGCGAGGGACTGCTGGAGTTTCTGGAGGCGACGCTGTACGCGACCCAGACCGACGAGCGCGGTCGGCTGGAAGAGGTGACCGACGACGTGATCGCGTATCTCGAACGCAACGACTTCCTGGAGCGGGAGGACGGCGGGCTCACTGCGACGAATCTCGGCCACACCGTCTCGCGGCTATATCTCGATCCGATGAGCGCCGCCGAGATCATCGACGGGCTGGACGACGCCGACGATCGGCCCACGGTGCTCGGGCTCTACCAGCTGGTCGCCCGCACGCCGGATATGTACGAACTGTACCTCCGCTCGGGGGAGGACGAGGAGTACACGATGCTGGCCTACGAGCGCGAGTCGGAGTTCTTAGGGTCGATGCCGAGCGAGTTCGAGGACGACCGCTTCGAGGACTGGCTGTCGGCACTGAAGACCGCGCGACTGCTCGAAGACTGGGCCAGCGAACGTGAGGAAGACGAGATCACCGATCGGTACGGGATCGGGCCGGGCGACATCCGCGGGAAGGTCGAGGCCGCCTCGTGGCTGCTCGGGGCTGCCGAGTCGCTCGCGGGGGAACTCGGTCTCGATTGCACGCCCGCGATCCGGGAGGCCCGAACGCGCGTCGAGGACGGCGTCAGAGAGGAGCTGCTCGACCTGGTGAGCGTCCGTGGTGTCGGTCGGAAGCGTGCTCGACGGCTGTACGACGCCGGGATCGAGGATCGGGCGGCACTGCGCGAGGCCGACAAAGCCGCCGTCCTGGCCGCGCTCCGTAACCGTCGCTCGACGGCCGAGACGATCCTCGAAAACGTCGGCCATCGAGACCCGTCGATGGACGGCGTCGAACCCGATCCGGACGCCTCGCCCGACAGTGCCGACTCCGGGCCGACTGATGCCAGTGAGGCCGGAGACGACTCCGCCGAAGACCAGGCGAGTCTGGGTGATTTCTGATGGAACTGCTCGAAGCGACTGTCACAGTCGAGGACCTCGACGCGTTCGTCGCGCAATTGGGCGAGACCGGCGACGAGCACGGTGTGGCTATCCAGGCGCTTGACGCTCGCTATATCGTCGATCGCGAGCACCTGCAGCGAGCGGTCGAGCTGGCCGATCGGGCCTTCGAGCGTGGGGAAAACATCGCCGAGGACCGAGCGGTGGAGATACTGCTGTACGTCGCCGGCACCCGTCAGATCAGCCGGGCGCTCGAACTGGGCGTCGACCCAGGCGGTTGTCCGGCAGTGATCGTCGCTCACGATCCCACTACGGAGACGGGGTCTGCGGATGAGCCAGACGGATCACGGGAGAGTGAACGGGCGGCACTGGAGTCCGTCCGATCGCACGCGGCAGTCGAGCCGTCAGCGACGCTCGGGGGATACGACGAACGGCGGGTCCGGGAGTGGTTCGACATTACGGACGCCGAGCTCCGGACGGGTGCAGACCTGGCCGCAGTGGTGCGCGAACGCGTCGCGTTGCTGGTCGTCGAGAAGTGACAGCACGGCTGACCGTCCCAGTGTCTCGGCCGATAGACTCGACTGTCCTGCCGGGAGTGGGGTGGTACTGCTGTCCTATTCTCAGGCCCGTCTCGAGCCGCTGACCGTGATGAACAGCGCCATCGTAATCGAGCCAAGGACGACGAGCCAACCGCTCGCGACGAGGAGGCGTTCGGTGACAATCGGGAACCGCTCGACGGTCGAAACAAAGACCCGCACGTCGAGGACAACCACCACCAGCGCACCGACCACGTCGAAGACGAGGTCCAAAGCCGTGTCTTCCCAGCCGTAGTAGACGAGCACCGGTTCGATGTCGTACCAGTCACCGATTTCGCGTGCGACGAGTTCGATCAGTTCCCAGAAGACCCCGATCACGAACGTAAACACGACCGTCAACGTGCCGACTCCCCCTGGCCACGGCATATACTCGGTGGGAGATGGGACCGTCACGAGAAAGGCGGCGTAGAGCAGGGCCGCGACGAGCGCTGCCGAGACGGTGTGTGTGAGGTGATCCCACCACCACGTCGAGTCGTACGGTCCGAGCATCCCCAGCGAGTGCAGAAACCCGGCGACTGCGAGCCAGAGCACAAGCGACGGAGCAACGACGAGCGCCCGGCCCGATCCCGTGTGAACGACAGCTTCGAGGACAGTCGGAAGCAATGTGAGGACGAGCGAACCGAAGGTATTGATCGCAGCCGCGACGTCCCGACGACGGACGGCGACGATCAACACACTGAGGATTGCACTCTGGAACAACAGTATGCTGATTGCCCACAGATCGATCACGGTGTTTCAGCTCGTACATAGGTGGTGTGGGGAAATGCCAAGGTTCTTTGGTCAACCGGAGACGATAGTCGAGGCTGGCCACCTGTCGGGACGAGACAGCAGATACTCCCTCCGTTCAATCAGCGACGTCCGACGTGACGGAACTCGGACCGAGATCGCGATACCGTGGTGGGATAGACGAACACACGGACTCGGGCAGCAACGGCCCGACGACCGTCAGGACGCCCACGGCAAGCGTCGGCAGGTACCGACGGACAGCCGTGTACGTACTCGCGACAACTAGCGCCACGATCACTATCCAGCGGAACGACCCCTCGAGCGCCACCAGCAGCGGGACGGCCAGTGTGTATGAAACCACAAGATCTCCGGGTGAACCGTCATAATTGATCCACTGCCGGGGCGTGATCCATTGCTCCCGATAGTGGTCGTAGACGGCACGGTCCGACGACCCTTCCCAAGGGCGGAGTTCGAGGCCACCTCCGAGCACGTCGGCTATGCTGTGGACGGCCGCCCCCGTCAGGAACATAGCGGTAGAGACTGTCGCGACTGAGGGCGCGATCCCTGCTACGAACAGCGACGGGAGGGCCAGCACGGCATAGTAAACCGGATAGTGGAGGGATTTCCGGTGGCCGACGTACATATCGAAGTCAGGGAAGCTCCCGCCCACTAATCCGGCGAGGAGGGCGACGCCGGCGAACTCCGGTGTGACGTAGAACACCGGGAGCGCGAGCACCATCCCCGCGAGCGCGTGGGTTGGGAGCATCATTGTGTTGGACTGTATGGGACACGAGTTCATGAATGTATCGGTCATAGTCAGCGGGAATCGGATATCTTCCCCCTCCATAGCGGCCATAGCCGCACTCTTCGGCATATTCGACGTTAGTCGTCAGGAAACCGCCATCGAACGCGATCGATAGCTAGTGACAATCACTCCGATTCTGGCTCGTCGGACAACAGACGCGACAATACCGCCCAGAGACTGGCGAACAGCACGACGAACGCCGTCGCCCCCTGGAAAAACGTCGTGAATCGGGATTCCGAGTCGGGGCCGCCGTCGGAACTGATTTCGGTCTCGGTATCACGTTCCCAGTCCGTATCGATCGACTCGGGCCCGAACTGTGCACGTTCGAAATGGGGTTCGAATATGGTTATACGCTGAACAGGCGCAATACCACGGCCTTCAGGCCGTGGATACGCGCCGTCACTCAGTGCCACGTTCTGCCGACACTGACAGGGCCGGATATTCCACCGCTGCCAACCACCAACCTTTACAAGCGAAGCGAGTATAAGAGATTATAGAGACGTTCCACAGATGCTGGAGGTTCACCGAACCCACCGGGCGCGAATCCGCAACCACTCGCAGGTGGCGGAGTCGCTCGACCGGCATGGGTGGAGTGCCAGCAAGCTCTGGAACGTTGCGAACTACCACTCCCGCCAAGTCTGGGAGGAAACCGGGGAGATTCCCGACCACGAGGAGTTGAAAAACGAGTTGAAGGAACACGACAAATACCGAGGACTGCACAGTCAGTCCAGTCAGCGGGTTCTGGAGGAACTCGCTGAAGCCTTCAACTCATGGTACTCCTCCGACGACGAGCGGGACAATCCGCCCGGCTACCGCAAACGCAACTACTACGACGACGAGGGCCGCCGCGTCCACGAAGAACACCCACGTTCAACGGTGACGTGGAAACAGAACGGCTTCCGCCATGACACCAAGAACAACCGTGTTCGCCTGTCAAAGGGCGCGAACCACAAGGAACACCCCCG
>JBEQBN010000015.1:0-11889 GCA_041639775.1 Halapricum sp. | reverse complement strand
CGGGCGTGGCGGGATTCGAACCCGCGATCGAGAGGTTAGGAACCTCTCGCCCTGTCCGCTAGGCCACACGCCCCACATCCGGATCGGCTATGCTGTAAAAAAATGCTTGCGCTCTCCCCCCGAGCCTTTATTCGCGTCAGGTCCTGAACACGACATATGCCCGACGAGGTCACACGACGGGGGTTTCTCGGTGCGGTCGCGACAGGGTCGGCGTTCGCGTTTGCGGGATGTGCAACGGCACCAGCAAACGACAGCGAACAAACGACGGACGACACGTCCGTGCCGCCGGGCGATGTCGAGACGTTACAGCCGCTGGCAACGCCTGACGATCTGGACGATCCGTCTCGTTTTACCGACGTGTACCGAACGGTTCAAGACTCCGTGGCAGAGGTCCGCGTTCGGACACCGGCCGGTGTCGGCCGCGGCACCGGCTGGATCTACGATGCCGATGGCCACATCGTAACTAACGAACACGTCATCAGAGACGCAACGGCAGTGTTCATCCGTCTCAGAACTGGTGAGTGGCGGTCGGCAAGCGTCCGCGCGACAGACGTCTACAGTGACCTCGCTGTTCTCGTGCCTGAAGGTCTGCCAGACTCGGCCCGCGCGCTCCCGCTGCGAGAGCAAGACCCGCCCATCGGCGAGGAGGTGCTAGCGATCGGCAACCCGTTCGGCTTTTCGGGGTCGGTCTCCTCGGGCATCGTCAGCGGCCTCAACCGATCGCTTCCCGCCGCGGGCGGCAGCCGGTTTTCGATTCCGGACGCGATACAGACCGACGCGCCGGTCAACCCCGGCAACAGCGGCGGGCCGCTGGTCGACCTACAGGGAAACGTCATCGGTGTCATCAACTCCGGCGGTGGCGACAACATCGGCTTCGCTATCTCCGGTGCGCTTGTGTCTCGCGTCGTCCCCTCGCTGATCGAAGACGGCGACTACGACCACTCGTATATGGGGATCACACTCAGGCCGGTCACGCCGGACATCGCCAGCGATCTCGGCCTCGAGGAGGCGAGTGGGATCTACGTCGGCGAAGCGACTAACGGAGGCCCCGCAGACGGCGTCTTACAGAGTGAGGACGTCATCAAGCGAATGGGCGGGCAACCGATCCCAACACAGCAGGCGCTGTCGACGTTTCTGGCTCTGCAGACGAGTCCCGGCGACGCAATCGAGATAGAGGTTATCCGCGATGGGGACCGGAAAACAGTCACACTCAGGCTGGGCGAACGGCCGGAGCCGGAACTGCTGGGTTAGTCTAATTGCTGTGCTGCGTCCTGGTCGACCAGCGGTTTCGCGTTGGCTTCCGGTAGCGTGACCACGTCGTCCGTCGAGAGGTCGTATTCGCGCTGATCGACGCCCAAGATCTCGCCGACCTCTTCTGTGATTCGGACCGTTCGACGGTCGACCCCATCCGCTCGATCCGAACTACTGGACGCATCCGTCGGAGGTGGCGATCCTGATCCCGCATCCGGATCGACAGGAGCTCCTGCCGTCGCCGGGTCAGCCGCCTGCGTACTGCCGCCATCGTTCATCACGTCCGCCGCTGGCACCGCTTGCTCACTGTCCGTCGAGCCGTCGTCGTCCGCGTTGATCCCGCCGGGCGGCGCATCCGGCGGCCCCGCCTCGGGACGGCTCGATGGGTCGGCGGTCGATTGATCCCCCGGTCCGGGCCCGTCAGGGGTGTTTGCAGTGCGTCCGTCGGGCGTCGGCCCCTCGTTAGCTGACGGATCCGGGCCAGTGTGTTCGGCCGCGCCCGCCGCGGGACTCGATCCGGCGCTCGCCCCTTCGACTGACTCCCTGTGGAGAGTCTCGGGGGAACTGTCGGCCGGGAGTTCTCCGGCGATCTTATCGAGGACGTGTTCGCGGTTTGCTTCGATGTCGGCCACGAGTTGGTCGAACATCCCCTGTTCTTCGGTCGTCAATCCGCTGTCGTCGACCGCCGAGCCGTGGGCGGCCAGCGACGCGTTCTTGACGATCTTGGCCACCCGGCGCTTGTGAATCGCCTCGACGGTCTGTTCCGCGGTCTCGATCTCGTCGGACAGACGGCCGACCTCAGGATCGTTCCAGGGGTCGTCTGCGCGTTCGGCTGCTTGATCTCGCGCGTCACGTAATTCCTGAAGGTACTCGCTGGCCTCAGTATAGAAGGAGTCGCGCAGCTGCTGGAGGCTGTCAGTCTGGCGCTCGCGACTCTTGACCGTCTGTAGTTCGTCGAGATCCATACTATTCTTGACCCTTCTCGGCGCGCCCTCGTGTCATCAGGAACACGCCGAGGTACTCCGGGACGGAATGCACTCCCTCCGAGAACGTAAAGCTATCGCCGTAGAGTTCGACCCGGACGTCCTCGGTAATATCGACAGTGATCTCGTGGCCGACAAACGTCTCCGGGACGGCATCGACAAGCGGGTCGAACGATGCCAGTTCGTTCCGGTCGAGCCGCTGGACCGCCAGTCCACTGCCGCCGTGGAGACTGCCCGGTAGTCGGATTAGACGGTTCGTGTCCGTCGTGACCGGCTCGTCGATAGGCGCGTTGTCCTGCTCGATAACGTCCTCGACGAGCGCGTTCGCAACTGAAACAAAGGCCGGATGGATGTCGATGTTGCCCGCCTGGAGCTGGTCGGTGTTTTCCTCCATTGCCCGGAGCGCGGCTTCGGCTTTGCCGTCGCCGATCCCGTCGTATGCGGTGAGTCGGTCGATCGCTTCCGCCCGATCGATAGCCAGCAGTGCCTCGACGGTATCCATAATGTACTCGTGAGCCCGTCCACTCCAGCCCCCTTCCGTCGCGAGCGTCCGCTTGTGTGCGGGACTGCTCCGGCCGGCCGTGCCGCCGACAGTCTCCTCGTCGACCAGCGCGTCGAACTCCAGGCCGATCCCGCGCACGTAATCGACGATCTCCCGCCGCGACTCGCGATCGAGGGTCTGGATCGCCTGATCGCGGACGTGGACGTGATATCCTCGGCCGCCGGAGAAGACGACAGTCAACTGCTCGAACCCGAAGTCGTCCTCGAGAAAGTCGAGCAGTCGAAGTAGCGCCTCCTTGCACGCCGCGAGCATCTCGGCGTAGGTATCCTCGCCGGGCGTGACCGACGGCAGGTGATCCGCGTCGAGATCGAAGACCAGATCCGAGGAGCGCCACCCCTTTTGGCCCATCGACGAGGCGCTTGGATCGTCGTATCGCCCGGCGGAGAAGTAGATATGCCGAGGGCGCTCGCGGGTGAGAAAGTCCCCGATCGAGCCGATATCGAGCAGCGATCGGTGGCGCACCATCGTCGTGCCAGGCCCGTCAGTCCAAGGGATATAGCCCCATTCGCGCTCGCTGGCGTCGGGCGGTGGCGTCAGTTCGGCCCGTCGGTAGTGATCGCCGAACCGACCCCGGAGGTACGCGCGCGTCCGTTCTTCCATCGACTCACTGTTTGCGAACTCGGGGCTAAAGCGTTTTCGTCACCGCGATCACCGACCGAGCAGCTTCGAAAGACGATCGGTGATCGAGCCGTCGTCGCCGAGTTTGAGGTAGTACGCGTCGCCGCCGTCCTCATAATAGCTGTCGATCCGGCGCTGGATCTCGAAGCCGAGGTGCTGGTAAAACGAGATGGCCTCGGTGTTGGTCGTCCGGGCGTGACAGGTCACGGTATCGTAATCCTCGGCGACCCGCGCGACGAGTCGCTTCCCAAAGCCTTCGTCGCGGTACTGTTCGTCGACAGCCAGAAAAAGTACGTACCCGTCGCGTCGCACCGCTGCAAAGCCGATTAGTTTCGTCGGCCGCGCCCGGTTGAGATAGACGTACACCTTCGATCGTCGATACGCGTTCTCGAAAAAGCGCCGACGCTGGCGCAAGACGCCGTCGGAACGCCGGATACGCTCTTTGAGTTTCCAAGCGTCCTCGACGTATTCGTCACTGCCGCGGTCGATAACCTGTGTATCGACGTTGATACTCACTAATGGGTGATAGCACCGACGCAAATATAATTTTTCCGCCCTGCCGGCCCGTTACGCGAGTGTTTTGACGGCCGCGAGTACGTCGTCGTACTCCGGTTCGACGCTCGGATCGTCGCTGATCCACGCGTACTGGACGGTGGCGTCGCTGTCGACGACGAAGACCGACCGTTTTGCGACGTCGTGGACGCCCAGCTCCGCGAAGTCCATCTGGATGTCGTAGGCTTCGGTGATCTCCTTGTCGGCGTCGCTGATCAGGTCGAACTCCAGCCCGAGTTGCTCGCGGAACTCGTTGAGCGCGAACGGCGAATCGACGCTGATACCGTACACGGTGGCCCCGGCGGCTTCGAAGGCCGCAAGATCCGCCTGAAAGGCGTTCATTTCGTGGGTGCAAACGCTCGTGAATGCCCCCGGGAAAAACGCCAGCACGAGCGGTGCTTCCCCGAGGCGATCGGAGAGCGTGAACGAGTCAATGTCGCCGTTTGCGAGCGGTGCGGTAAAATCGGGTGCAGAATCGCCAGTCGTTACCATTGAGTAGTTGATATGGGATCAGGCCATAAGACCGTCCCGCATCCGGAGAATTTCGACGCAACGGCAGGCCCGGCCCTTGCTGTCCGGAGTGGCCGTTGTACGCCTATTGTAGGTCGACCGCACTCGACAGACGGTCGAACCGGTAGATCAGTACAACGGTCACTATCAGTCGCCACACGTGCGATATAGCCGTATCCAGACCCAATTCCCGCGAAACCGGGAGGTCCAAAAAGACTATAATAGACAGGAGGTAACAACCGGGTAGTGATGGTAGATACAATCCTACAGTTCGGAATGCTTGGCGGCCCAGAGATGCTGGGTCTGCTGTTGCTCGCTGTGCTGCTGTTCGGCGCAAACAAGCTGCCTAAGCTTGCCCGCTCGTCGGGACAGGCGATCGGTGAATTCCAGAAAGGGCGCGAACAAGTCGAGCAAGAGCTTGAGGAGATGAAAGGAGGGGACTCTTCGGGATCAGGTCAGTCCGAACCCACGACAAGCCAGTCCGAGTCAACGCCGGAGTCGGGCACGGAACCCCAGGTCGAGCCAGAGACTGAATCGTCGTTCGACACCGATACAGACACCGAGTTTTCCAGCGAGTAGCCCTCGGACGCGTTTAAGGCGTCGTCGTTTCCCTTGCTTGCAGGCTGCAGGCGTGCGCGTAGCATATCCAAACTGTTTTGACTGCCCACCGTGCTACCCCCGAGTACTATGGCAACGAACGTCGGCATCCTCGGCGCAACCGGGGCAGTCGGACAGCGACTCATCCAACTGCTCGATCCCCATCCACAGTTCGAGATTAGTGCTGTCACCGCAAGCGAGGACAGCGCGGGCAAATCCTACCGTGAGGCGGCAAAGTGGCGCATCGACACGCCAATTCCCGAGTCGGTCGGGGATCTAGAGGTCCGCCAAACTGACCCGACCTACGTCCCGAACGATATCGACCTCCTCTTTTCATCGCTGCCCTCAGGCGTCGGCGAGGCCGTCGAACCGAAGTTCGCGGAGGCAGGCTATGTGCTCTCTTCGAACTCCTCGAACTTCAGGACCGACCCGGACGTGCCACTAACGATTCCGGAGGTCAACCCGGAACACCTCGATCTGATTGAGGTCCAGCGCGACGAGCGCGACTGGAACGGTGCGATCGTCAAGAACCCCAATTGCTCGACGATCACGATGGTGCCGCCGCTGGCGGCCCTGGACGACGCGTTCGGGCTCGAACGCGTCGACGTCTCGACGCTGCAGGCCGTCTCCGGCGCGGGCTACAACGGGGTCTCCTCGATGGAGATCATCGACAACGCGATCCCGCACATCGGCGGCGAGGAAGAGAAGATGGAGACCGAATCGAAGAAACTGCTGGGCGAGTTCGACGGCGCGGCAGTTCGATGGAACAGCTTCGACGTCGCCGCCTCGTGTAACCGCATCCCGACTCTGGACGGCCACCTAGAGAACGTCTGGGCCGACACCAGCGCGGATGTCACGCCTGAGGAGGTTGTCGAGGCGATGGAATCGTACCCGTCGGCCGACGACCTGTACTCCTCACCCGAGCAGCTGATCCGGGTCTTCGAGGAGCCCGACCGCCCACAGCCCCGGCTGGATCGCAACCGCGATAACGGTATGGGCATCGCGGTCGGTGGCGTCCAAGCAACGACCAACGGCGTCCAGTTCAACTGTCTCGCGCACAACACCCTGCGCGGCGCGGCCGGCGCGTCGATCCTCAACGGCGAACTGTTGCTCGAGGAAGGCTATATCTGACGCACAGTCCCACGCTTAACTTCCGGCCCGTGCAAGCGCAGGTATGAGCGTCATCTGTGAGTTCGAACTCCTGTCGGCCGAGTTGCCCCTGACCGGCGTCGCAGCGGCCCTCGATACGATCCTCACGATCGATGACGTGGTCTCGGGGACGGCAGGTGCGCCCGCCGTCGTGTTCTCGACGACTGGCGTCGATCCGGATCGCCTTGAAGAGGCTATGGACGGTGCCGATCCGGTTGTGGAGTACGTCGCCCTCGAGTCGGCCGTCGTCGAGTCACGCTATCGAGTCACCCTTGATACGGCACACGCCGACGTCTACACGCGGCTCGTCGACCTCCGAACTCACCCGATGGGCGCGGTCGTGACCGGTCGCGGCTGGAAGGTCAGCGCGCAGTTCGCCGACCGGGACGCGCTGGATGCGTTCCGGACCGCGTGTGGAAACACAGGCGTCGAGTTTCGGCCCCGGCGCGTTTTCGAGGGCGAAACGGACTCGACAGATGACTACGGTCTCACGGCCGCCCAGCACGAAGCGTTGCTCGCCGCTCACGAGATGGGTTACTTCGATGTGCCCCGGGAATCCGGCCTGTCCGAGATCGCCGTGGAACTCGAAACGACGACATCAGCGCTGTCCGAGCGACTCCGGCGCGGCCAGCGCCGACTCGTTGACCACACGATTGCCAGCGCAAAGTGAACTGCACTGTATTGCGCGACACTGCAGCGCGCAGGATATTGAACGGCAGGATATATCCTGCAAAGCGTTAGCGATGCGGCCGGCCTACCTTCACCTGTGGTGAGTCGTCGGGCGTGCTGTCTGGTCGGCACCGAACTGGAAAGATTATGACTACGCTATCACCACCGCAGGCAAGTATCGATCGTGGATCGGTCCACAGATCAGCCCACGGGTGCGTCCGGAGGACTGTGATGCTGGAGGAGTCGTATGCCCGTTGAACAGACGCCGCACGTCGCCGACCGGGAGGCACACGTCGTCGGGGGCGGGATCGCCGGGCTAGCGGCCGCGGCGTTTCTGATCCGAGACGGCAATGTGCCCGGCGAGAACATCCACGTCTACGAGAAACTCGACGTCGTCGGCGGGGCGATGGACGGCGCGGGCGACCCCGAGGAGGGGTATGTCATCCGCGGCGGGCGTATGTTCAACTTCCCCGCCTACGAGTGCACCTGGGATCTCTTCCGGACGATCCCCGCCCTGGAGGACGACAGCATCTCGGTCAAAGCGGAGATGAACCGGTTCAATGAGACACATCCGTCCTACGCGGAGGCACGACTGATCGAAGACGGCAGGCATCTCGACGCGTCGCAGTTCCAGCTGGAGACCCGCCACCGGATCTCACTGGTTCGACTGCTGCTCACGCCCGAGGGGCGACTCGGGGACACCCGGATCGAGGAGTGGTTCGACGACGACTTCTTCGAGACGAACTTCTGGTACGTGTGGGCGACGATCTTCGCCTTCCAGCCCTGGCACAGCGTCGCCGAGGTTCGGCGGTATATGTACCGCTTCCTCCACGAGTTCCCGCGGCTGCATACGATGGAGGGGGTCGACCGGACCAAGTACAACCAGTACGACTCGATGATCCTGCCGTTGCGACGGTGGCTCGAGGACCGTGGCGTCGACTTCCAGTACGATTGTCGTGTCACCGATATGGATATCGTCACCTCGCGGGCGGGTCGGACCGTCGAACGACTTCACTGCAAGACCGACGGCGGAACCGAGCGCGTTGGGGTCGATCCCACAGATATGGTCTTTTTCACGAACGGCTCGATGACCGACGGGTCGGACCTCGGCACGTGGGACGAAGCCCCCGAGACGAACGAGACCGGAGCGTCCTGGGAGCTGTGGCAGTCAATTGCCGAGGACAACCCCGGATTCGGCGACCCAGAGGTCTTCGCCGGCAACGTCCAGGAGACCAAATGGGAGTCGTTTACGGTCACGTTGCACAATACCGATCTGTTCGATCACATCGTCGAGTTCACCGACGAGGAGCCCGGCAACGGCCTGGTGACCTATGTCGACTCGTCCTGGCTTATGTCGACCGTCGTCGCCGCCCAGCCGCACTTCGCGAACCAGCCCGACGACGTGAAGGTCTTCTGGGGGTACGCTCTGTTCCCGGACCGGGAGGGCGACTACGTCGAGAAGAAAATGTCCGAGTGCACCGGTCGGGAAATCCTCGAAGAGTTGTGCTATCATCTCCAGTGTACGGACCGACTGCCGGAGATCCTAGAGGGCGTCGACTGCGTGCCGTGTATGATGCCCTTTATCACGGCCCACTTCCAGCCCCGGACGTCCGGCGACCGGCCGGCAGTCGTCCCCGATAGCTCGAACAACCTGGCCTTCCTCGGGCAATACGCCGAACTTCCCCGAGACGTCGTATTCACCGTCGAGTATTCGGTCCGCACGGCGATGACCGCCGTCTACGACCTTCTCGATCTTGACGAGGAGATCCCACCAGTGAGCAAACACTACCGCAAACCGGGAGTCCTCGCTGACGCGGTCTCGGCGTCGTTCGAGTGAGCCGTGCCCGGTCACCGACGATCAGGGCACGACTTGATTATCGAGGTCGGTCCAGGAACCCGACTCGACCGCGTGCTCGACGTTCCCGACGACGATGTCGGCCAGCCGATCGTAGTACTCGGGCGTGTAACCGCCGTTGTGTGGTGTGATCAGGACGTTCTCGAAGTCCCAGAGTGGATGGTCAGAGGGCAGTGGCTCGGGATCAGTCACGTCAAGTCCTGCTCCCCGAATGTGGTTCCAGCGGAGCGCATCCACGAGTGCCTCGGTCTCGATCACGCCACCTCGGGCAACGTTAACGACCACCGCGTCCGGATCAAGGAGATCAAATTCGTCCCGGCCGAGCAGCCCCGCAGTCGTTTCGGTCAGCGGACAGGCAAGCACGACGCCCGCAGCGCCGGAGAGCGCGGCCTCGATCTCGTCGTAGCCGAACACCCTATCGACAGGGCCGTCTTTCTCGGGCGTATGGCGGACACCCCGGAGGTCGACGTCGAACGGCTGGAGTCGACGGGCGATCGCCGAGCCGATCGCGCCCAGCCCAACGACAGTGACGGTGCGTCCCGCGAGTTCACCCATCTGGAAGTTGCGCCACTCGTGGGCGCGCTGCTGGCGACGCGCCCGCAAGAACCCTCGGGTCAACGAAAGCAGCGAACCGACGGCGTGCTCGGCGACGTTCGAGGCGTGGACGCCGCCGGCGTTGGTGACTGTCACGGCCGCCTCCGCTAACTCTGACAGCGGGAGATGGTCAGTTCCGGCATACGAGCAGGCGAACAGCTCGAGGGAGTCGGCTCGTTCGAGCATCTCTGTCGAGATGTAGTTCCCGACGACGACTTCCGCGTCCGGGAGCGCTTGCTCAATCGCGTCGCTCGTCCGGGCCAGCGAGACTGAGCCATCGTACCGCCTGCGAAGGGACGTGATGAGCGATTCGACCGGGATGCCGTGTGGCTTCTGTGGGAGGACGAGGATCTCGGGTTGCTCAGACATAGCTATTCGGACAGTCGGTCGTCACGCTTGTCAATGGTCACGTTTCATCGACACGAGTGAGGTCACGACTTTTAACTACCGACAGGTCGGGGTACGCATATGGAACGAGTTGACGTCGCGATCGTCGGTGGCGGGCCGGCGGGGCTGTCGGCCGCCCGGGCCGCTGCCGAGCGGGATGCGGATGCACTTGTCATCGAAAAGGGAGTGCCGCGTGCGGATCGCGAGCGGACGGGTCCGGACTCGACCGACGCTGCTGGGATGCTCGATTACTGGATCGATCTGATGGACTACGACCCGGGAGAGATCCCGGAAGATATTATCCTGCAGGAACTCGACGGCGCGACGTTCGCGGGCCCGTCGGAATCCGTAACGCTCAGAGACACCGGGATCGACGCGAGCTACGACAGGTTCGGGTTCACGTTCCATCGCGCTCGCTTTGACGACTGGCTCCGCGAGGAAGCCGAGGCCGCTGGCGCCTCCTGTGAGGTCGGAACGAGCGTCACCGACATCGATTCGGCCTTCGACGCCGGATCATTCACGCACACGCTGACGCTCGCCGACGGCGAGCAACGCAAGGCCGACGCGCTCGTACTCGCTGACGGCCCCCAGCGGACCGTCACGATCGACGCGCTCGATCAGTTTATGCCCGCAGATCGGTCGACTACCTCGCTGCTCGGGCCAGATACAGCCAATCACATCGCCTACCAGGAGCACCGCCGGATTCCCGAAGAGTTGTTCGACCCCGACCTGCTCAAGTTCTGGTGGGGAGTCATTCCCGGACACACGGCGTATCCGTGGATCTTCCCCAACGACGACAACATCGCCCGTGTCGGGCTGACGATGCCCATCGATATGGACATCGATACTGTCCAGAACCGCGAGGAATACACGCTATTAGCGGACGACGACGATCGGATTCCGTCCGGTCGAATCTATCTCGAACGTCTACTAGAACAGCAGTATCCCGACTACGACCTTGCGGACTTTCCAGTCGTCAAGGATCGTGGCAAACGCGCCGGGACGGAGGCGTACCCCATCTCCTCGACACAGCCAATCGAGTCGCCAACGCAGGCTAACATCGCGGTTGTCGGCGGCGCAATGGGTGGGACTTCTGCCTTCCACGAGGGCGGCGACCACGTCGCGGTCCGAACGGGGAAGATTGCCGGAAGACTCGCCGCGACAGACAATCTCGGTCGGTATAACCACGAGTGGCAGCGAGCCCTCGGCGATGAGGTCCTGCGAAACGTCACGCTCGCAGAGATGGCCTATGATATGGAACCGGCCGACTGGGACGAGACGTTCGATATTGTCGACCGGATGCTGGCGACCGACGGCTCACGATATCGTCAGGCGCTCGAGGCCGGAGTCAGCGGACTGGCACTCCTCGCCCGTTATAAGTGGACCCGCCGCGGCTTCAGCAGCGGCGCGTACGTCCAGCTACACGAATCGGAGTACGTCCTCTGATGAGTCTCCTCCAGCGGAGTCTCCCACTCGTCGGGACGCTGTACCTGATCTATCTCGCCTTGCAACCGCCACCACTGCGCTGGATCGGGCTCATCTGTTTGGCCGTCGTGACACCGGTCGCTATCGGTTGGCTGCTGGGCAACGTTGCCGGAATCGGTCCCTGGGCCTCTGACTCGTAGCCGCTCGCGAAGGGCTTATGCGCCGCCATCAGCAAGGTTTGAACGCGTACCACAAGTCCCCGCCCGAGCGTTCCCGTATGGGTGCGATGACGGCACGGAGAACCCAGGTACGGTACATCCGGCTATGACGGCAACCGCCGTCCGCACGCCCGGCTATCGCCGGTTGTGCGCCTGGTCGCCCTCGGGCGACCTGTCTCGGCGGCTTGCGCCGCCTCGGCAACTGGGGACGCCTGACGGTGTCCCCCGGCTCGGCGGTTTCACCGCCTCGCCATCCGGTGACGCGTAGCGTCACCCGCCCGCCACGAGGGTTTCCCGGCTGACCCGGCACGCCGCCAGGAATGATGTCGGTCGTTAGTGTTGCGGGCGCACATTGATCTTTAACTGAATGAAAGCGGCTCAGCCCCCGATCTCAACGAGCCTCCGAAAGCGGCGAGTCGGTGGGGTAGTTCACGTCTCTGGTTCAACGAGTGCGTCCAGTAGGGCGGCCGCGACGCCCTTATCAAGCGGCTCGTTCGCGTTGCCACAGTGGGGCGACTG
>JBEQBN010000014.1:0-12234 GCA_041639775.1 Halapricum sp. | reverse complement strand
CGCGTGCTGGACGCAGTGGCCGACAGCGGCGGGACGGCGGTCGCGACGTCCGACGCGGAGATTCTGGAGGCCGCGGTTGAGCTCGCTCAGAGCGGCGCCGTCGAGGTCGGTACGGCCGGTGGAGCGGGGGCGAGCGCCGCGATGGCCCTAGCCGATCGAGACGTCTTCGCGGCCGGGGAGACGGTCGTCCTCGTCAATCCGGCCGCGGGAAACAAGGAGGCTGACGTACTCCGCAGTCACCTGATGAGCAAGGGTATTTAATACCGACATCGGAAAACCGGAGCAACAGCGGACGGGTGTCGTTCGCTCGTCTACTGTAGTCGCTGGACGCACTCCTTGCAGTAAGTGTACGCCGGATCGCGCTCGTTGTACGCGCCACAGCGCGGACACCGAACTGCGTCGTCCTCGCTAGTTTCGGTCGGGATCGCCCCGGTCCGGGAACGGGCCACCTCGGCGTCGCCGTAGTCCGGAGTCGCCTGCTCGATGGAAGGGCGATCCTCGCCCTGGAGATAGCGATAAAGTAAGAGCTGGAACAGCCCAAAGGCGAGCACGTACACCAGGATCCAGATCCAGGCCCCCGGCATACATTGATATTCGTTGCCACGACACTTGGTTGTTTTGGCGCCGCCGACTCGTTCGCTCTGTCGTATCAACTCGGATTTCGGTTGCTGCAGACGGGAATCGTCTCGGGCCACAACTCCGCTGTCGCCTGCTCGACGCTGCGAAGCGGTCTTTGCGAAGGCTTTTATAATCCAAGGGGAGTATGAACAGATATAGATCGGTTTTCCGAACACTCACAGTGAGTCGTTCGGAGTGGTACACCGACAGGCAGTCCAACCGTCAGATATGACAGTCTTATCCAGCAGTGATCACGACACGAATACTGTGGCGACCCGCCGCGTGGAGTGTGTGATCAGTCGTCTTATCCAGTTATGAGTAGAGTAGATCAGAAGCTCGAGGAGATAGAGGAAACGATCCGCAACGAGGTACCGGCCGGGATTTCCATTTCGGATGTCGCCTTTGAGGGACCGGAGCTGGTGATTTATACACGCGACCCGAAGACGTTCGCCCAGGACGGGGATCTGGTGCGCCGCCTCGCGTCGAAGCTCCGAAAACGAATTACGGTCCGTCCGGATCCGGACGTGCTTACGCGACCGGCAGACGCCCGCGAGCAGATCCAGTCGGTTATCCCCGAGGAGGCAGGTGTCACCGACCTGGATTTCCATTCCGATACTGGCGAGGTCGTCGTTGAAGCCGAAAAGCCCGGACTCGTGATCGGCCGTCACGGCACGACAATGCGTGAAATCACCCAAGAAGTCGGCTGGACACCCGAAGTCGTTCGGACCCCGCCAATCGAGTCCTCGACAGTCGAGAACGTCCGGAACTTCCTCAAACAGGAACGCGACGAGCGCCGGGACATCCTTGAACGGGTCGGCCGCCAGATCCACCGCGAGGAAATGTCCGACGACCAGTGGGTTCGGATCACGACACTCGGCTGCTGTCGGGAGGTCGGTCGCGCGTCGTTCATCGTCTCGACACCCGAGACGCGGGTACTCGTCGACTGTGGTGACAAGCCGGGAGCCGAAGGTGAAGTACCGTACCTCCAGGTACCGGAAGCACTGGGTGCCGGTGCGAATTCGCTGGATGCGGTCGTGTTGACTCACGCACACCTGGACCACTCAGCGTTCATTCCCTTGCTGTTTAAATACGGTTACGACGGTCCGATATACACTACGGAGCCGACCCGTGATCTGATGGGGCTGCTCACACTGGATTATCTCGATGTCGCCGCCAAGGAAGGCCGAACACCGCCGTATGACTCGGAGATGGTTCGGGAGGCGATCAAACACACGGTCCCGATCGAGTACGGCGACGTGACCGACATTTCACCGGACATCAAGCTTACACTGCATAACGCTGGACATATTCTCGGCTCCTCGATCGCACACTTCCATATCGGCGACGGGTTGTACAACATCGCGTTCTCGGGAGACATCCACTATGAGGATACGCGCCTGTTCAACGGCGCTGTCAACGAGTTCCCGCGCGTCGAGACGCTCGTGCTCGAATCGACCTACGGTGGTCGCAACGACTACCAGACCGATCAAGAGGACTCCGAAGAAAAACTGAAAGAGGTGATCAACGACACTTACGAGAAAGACGGGAAGGTCCTGATTCCTGCTTTCGCGGTCGGTCGCTCCCAGGAGTTGATGCTCGTACTCGAGGAGGCGATGCGGAACGGAGACATTCCGGAGATGCCAGTCCACCTCGATGGGATGATCTGGGAGGCGACGGCGATTCACACGACCTATCCCGAGTACTTGCGGGACGACCTTCGCGATCGCATCTTCCACGACGACGAGAATCCGTTCCTGGCCGAGCAGTTCAACCACATCGACGGCGGTGAAGAAGAGCGCCAAGAGGTCACCGACGGCGACCCGGCAATTATTCTCTCGACGTCAGGGATGGTTACTGGCGGTCCGATTATGTCCTGGCTAGAACATCTCGGCAGTGATCCGGACTCGAAACTCGTGTTCGTCGGGTACCAGGCCCAGGGAACATTGGGTCGGCGTATCCAGAACGGCTGGGACGAGATTCCCGTCGGTAACGACACAGGCCGGTCGAACACGATGAAAATGCGTATGGACGTCGAGACCGTCGACGGGTTCTCCGGCCACGCCGACCGCCAGGGCCTGGAGAACTTCGTGAAGACGATGAATCCCCGACCGGAGAAAGTCCTCTGTGTCCACGGCGACGAGTCGTCCGTCCAGGACCTGTCCTCGGCGCTGTATCACGAGTACAATATGCGGACGTTCGCGCCGAAGAACCTCGAAACGTTCCGATTCTTGTAGGCCTATACACTGGGCCTAGCTGGTGGTTCGCCGCCAAATTGGCCGTACAGCCATCCGCCAATGGCCCCGCCGAGATATCCAATGCCGCCTAGGACAACTGTCCCGACGGCGACGGCAACGACGCCGGCACCCACAGCGACGACCAGACGGAGCCAGGGCTGTGTGACGGCCGCAACGAGCGGTTGATATGTCTGCAATTGGGCCACTGTAGCGAGACTCGACCAGAGGACGATTGGGGCCCCGCCGGTAAGCCCGGCCGCGACCCCCCCGCGCGTGCTCAGGTCTGATCGAGGCCGATACAGATACCCTGCGACGACGGCAGCAATCACGATCGGCGTCCCAGCGACTGACTCGGACTCAAGTGGCCAACTCAGTACGACTGCGAACGGCAGCGAGACGAGACCGACCAGTATTGCTGTCCCTAGCCCACCTTCTCGAAGTTGGTCCGTCGAATCTTTGAGTAGCGACATACTGCGTTTGTACTGTGGCTATTCGTGCAACGAATACATATATGTTGACAGTTGCGTGCGGGGCCTGAGCTGATAGCCATCCACTGCGAACAGTTAGTTGAACCGACATTCTTCGATCTCCAAACGAAACAACACACGTCATCGGTATCTGTTTCGGATCGCCGTACTGCGGCGAACACAATGTTTAATCACGTCCGATACTAACTTTGTAGTGAGTTATGCAGGATCGGCTCCGGACCGGGATTGATGTCCTCGACCGAAAGTTAGACGGTGGGATCCCGGCCGGCAGTATTGTCGTGTTGAACGCCAATCCAGCGAGCCAGGCTGAGCTGTTTCTCTACGAGTTGACCGCGACTCGCGGAACGTTGTATCTGTCCCTAGATCGTTCAAAGCAGGCGATTCGAGACAGCCTCGAACACTCCCCGACCAACACCGGCGAGCCGACCGTTCGGCACGTCTCCGGAGAAGCGCCTCTTGACAACGCCAGCAAACTCGTCAGTGCCCTACCGGAAACGTCGAACCTGATTATCGACCCACTGGACGTGCTCGAAGAACAGGAACCACCCTCGCGGTTCCGGAGTTTTATGAACGACCTCCAGAATCACATTTTCAACACTGGCAGTCTCGCAGTGTTGCACTGTCTGGACGGGCGGTCGGTGCCACCACTTCGGGACACGACAGAGCACTTTGCTGACGTTGTCTTCCAAATGAACACGACAGTTGAGGGTGACGAAATCGAAAATCAGCTTGCAATCCCCAAGTTCCGCGGCGGGCGCGCGCCGACGAACGTCATCAAACTCAACCTTGTCGAAGAGGTCAGCATCGATACGAGCCGAGATATCGCCTAACTGCCGTTTTGACTCCGGATCCCCTTAGCTCGTGCAGTTACCTGCGATGACAGTATATGCCCCTGATTTGAGATGAGGTCCGTTTTGACAGTCCTGATTATACAAGTTGAACAGGCGCAATACCACGGCCTTCAGGCCGTGGATACGCGCCGTCACTCTTTTGCCCGTGCGCCGACTCAGGCGCCGAAAGCGACCGCGGTTCAGCGAGGGTGAGCACTGTCGGCACGAGGTTGATCAGCTTGATCCCGACCGGGAGTAGGATAACTGTGAGGTTGAGTAGCCACGCAATATTCACGACGATCGGTGTCACCCACCAGCCGACGAACACGAACCACAGCGCACGGACCCACAAGGAGCGTTGTGTCATCTCTTGTCAATGCTCAAGCGGGCTCGTGTATCGGTCGGGATGGGTGTCCCGGCTGGCTCTGTATCAGCGACATCAGTGTCCGAAGGGACGACCCAGACGCGTTCGTTCCCAAATGTTTTGCTTTCGATAGCTCCGTCCCGTTCCAGATCGCGTAACTTCTCGGCCACCGTCGCATAAGAGTCTGAGACGACATCCGCGACATCTTGCGTTGTCGTCATCCCCCCAGCATCAGTCATCTCCCCCTCCTTCACCGCTTTCAGGAGTGTTTGTGAGTCCGTTGTCATTATACAATATGGTATGGGTTGGCGAGGAATAACTCTACTGCTCGTGTCATTGGCAGGGCCAGACTCCATACGTAGCTATTCTGTCTAAGTCGATCCGGCTACACGGCCGCTGCTCAACCGGTCCGAAACGCTTAGTCGTGCCCGCGGCGGATCGACTGGTATGGTACACAGCGACTGGGGAGACTGGCTCCCGCGTGCGATTGAGGACGCCGATCCCGACGGCGTCGCAATCTGGTATCTCGGCTGCAACGGCTTCGTTCTTAAGGCCGACGACGGGACGACGCTGTTCGTCGATCCCTATCTCGGCACTGGCGATCCGCCCCGAACAGTCCGGATGATTCCGGTACCGTTCGATCCCGAGGACGTCGGCCCCGTCGACGCAGTACTGGCCACTCACGAACACAGTGATCACGTCCACGGCGAGTCGACGGCGCCGCTCCTCGCCGATTCGGAGGCATCCTTCTACGCACCGGACGACAGTCTAGCGGTCGCACACAAGGCGGGTTGGGATGATCGGTGGAATCTCGACACAGACCAGTATGTCGAGGTCGAGGAAAGCGACACCTTCGAACTCGGATCGCTGACGGTCAACGTCGAGCCCGCGAACGACCCGGACGCGACGCATCCGGTCGCCTACGTGTTCGAACACAACGCCGGAACGTTTGTCCACGGCGGCGACGCCCGTCCCGGCGCCTTCGAGTCCGTCGGCGAGACCTACGACATCGACGTGGGTGCACTGGCGTTCGGTAGCGCCGGGATGATTCAGGACAAACAGACCCGCGAACCCAAATACACCAAGTGGTACAACGACGAAAACGAGATCATTGAGGCTGCGACCGAGCTCCAACTTGAGACGCTCGTGCCGACTCACTGGGATATGTGGAAAGGATTGAACGCCGATCCAGCCGTTTTGCACCACCACGCCCGGAGTTTCGAGTATCCCGAGCGGGTCAACGTCGTCGAGATCGGCGACCGGTTTGACCTGTAAGGCTGAGCGGAGGCGGTCTTTTTCCCCACGTTTTTGCGCGAGTGACTGGCAGGAACGAGCGGAAAAAGTGGTCTCGGAAGGGATTGCATACCGATCCAGCCGTTTTGCACCATCACGCCCGGAGTTTCGAGTATCCCGAGTGGGTTAACGTCGTCGAGATCGGCGGTAGCGCTCCATAGGTACTGTGATTGAATTGATTTTCTCACTGTCCCGGTCATATTCCATAGCTATATTATCCTTCCCGTGGCATTTCCCGACAGATGTACCGGGTGTTGATGCCGATCGATGGGAGTGAGTCACGCGGGGAAGCACAGGCTGAAGCAGTCAGCGGGCTCCCGAATGCAACAGAGAGTGTCACTGTGACGCTATTGTATGTGTTTGACGACCCAGACCAGATGGCGACGACTGCCCCAGACGAACTCGGCGGCGGACGGGTAGCAGCGACCCGATTACAGGACGCAGGTATCGCCGTTGAGCAGACCTCCCGTGTGGGCGACCCGGCGACAGAAATCCTTGCTGCAGCCGACGAGCTCGACGCCGATCAAATCGTCCTCGGCGGTCGAAAGCGCTCCCCGGTCGGCGCGATTCTCTTCGGTAGTGTCAGCCAATCTGTGATTGTTGACGCCGATCGGCCGGTCACCATCACTGGCGACGCAACGTCACACTCTGCGTGACACACCCGGCGAGACGGGCGGTCTTATCGAATCTGAGCAACGTGTGCTATAGCCAACTTATATACCCGCACCACATATAATATTAGTGATGGATAAAGCACGTCACACAAATATCAAAACAACAGATCGGACTGACAGGACTCCACTGGCGACGCGCCGGGCGGTCCTCGCAGCGGGCGGGGCTGTCGGTCTCGGGAGTCTCGCTGGCTGTACTACCCTTGATGGGGTCCTCGACCGAGCCAGCGAGGAAGCGATTGGGACCAAGACGGCGTCGCCAGCCGGCTTCTATGCCGGTGGCGAGATCGACGACGTAACGGCGTACAGAACCGGCCCGACCGATGTCCGGTTCGTCCCGCCCACGCTGCAGGCCGACTCGCGACGCATCGAGATTGACGGCTGGAGCACCACCACGACCACGAAGGCACAGGACTACAACTCCTCGCGCTCGAACAAACGGAAGAGATCGATCTGGGTCCCTGACTCCCGCGACGAGGACTCCGACGACGACGGTATCGGGACGCTCGCGGAGGTGCTGGATACGGAACGGGCGCTGTTGGTCTACGCGGACGCCGCCATCGAAGCCATCGACGGCCGGTCAGGCGACGACGCGACGGCCGCGCTTGAGGCGTTCAGCAAGGCGACGACGACGGTGCGGGACGCGCTCGAAGACTGCCCCTCCGAGACCTGCAAGACCGTTTACGAACACGCGGACGGACGGAAGGACCTCGCCCAAGACGCAAGCGACGCCGTGGGCGCAGGCGAGTGGGACAGCGCGCGACGGTCCATACAACAGGCTCGCCGGATCGTCCAGGGCGACATCGAGCGAATCCGCGGCGATCTCGACAGCGACGGCGACGGACTCCTCGACGGCACGGAGCCCCTCTACGACTACCTCGATGGGGAGCCGACGATCGGCGAGCACTTCGTCGTCAGTCTCCCGGACGCCAGCGTGCGGGGCGGCGGTCCGGCACTGGCCGAGGAACTCACGCCCGAGCGCGTCCTCGCGTACTTCTTCGGCGAACGGGACGCCGATAGCTGTGGCGAGAGCGACCGGACCGTCGCGGTCCACCGGGATCTAGCCTGCCGGGACCTCCTCACGTCGACGCTCGAACTCGACGACGGCTTCGACCTCGGTCAGCCCGACGACATCGACAAGAAGGATATCCGTCGCGGCGTCGCCGTCTTCGGAACCTCGGGCGGCGTCGTCGTCACCGGGGCATCGCCGGCGGCGGTCGCCGAGCCGATGGCGCGGGTCTCGGGCCGATTGCCTGGGGAGAGCGATTGTTGCTTCGACTATAATAATTCCTGGGGCGAGGAGACCACCTCCGGGGAGGCCGCCGTGTCCGAGACGTTCGTCATCCCTGTGGCTGCGACGCCGGCGGACAGTCCGCTCGCGATGCCCGCGCTATTCTTCGTGCGTCGGATCCGCCACGAGGACCAGCTGCTGTTTGTCGGCGGCTGGCAGATCGACGACGGCGCGCTCTACGAGAACAGCGCGACGCTGTTGACCGCCGACGGTCCGAACGTCGTCGCGGGGGTCACGCGTTCGGACATCGAGGACGGCGGTATCGACCTCGAGAAGATGGTACGCGACGACAGAGTCGTTCGGAAAAAACCCGGGCGGACGAAATACTCGAATATCACGCTACAGAGCCAGTACGACCCGGACGCCGAGTACTTGCCCGCGGGTGCCCACTCAGTGTGCAGGGACGACGGTGACCTGTACTGCTGGGGGGTCCAGTCCCGCGAATCACTTGCACGGCACGACACTCGCGACTGTGACGACGACGCCGATGTCCGCCCATCGGCCGTCACAACGGCGCTCGATGCACCGGTACTGCACCTCGTCGGGGCTGGCAAGGCATCGAACGACGTGAAGTTCAAGGCGGGGGCGGAGTTGTCGAAATCGGTCAATTGAGAGCGTCGACGTCACTCGGGTGAACTTTCGACGATGTCACCTTCGGCAGCTGGTCGAGAACGGAAGCGCGTCCGGTCAGGCCAACTCGACGCCGTCGATACCGAAGTGTCGTTTCGCCAGTGTTCGTGCGGCGTCGATGTTGCGGCCGTCCTTGCCGATCGCGACGCCGGTGTCCTCCTGATCGACTTCGACGTAGGCGACGGTGTCGTCGTTTTCGCTGATCGTGACGTTGTACACCGCAGCGGGTGCGAGTGCACTGGCGATAACGTCCTCGGCCGTGGGACCGTCCTCGATGAACTTGATCGACCGGTCGAGTTGCGATTCGAGTTCGCGGACAGTTTCGCCGCCGGGACCGATCGCTTGTGCCATCTCGCCGGCTTTCACCAGCACGAGCAGTCGATCGAACCCCTCGTCGATCACGCAATCGCGGACAGTCGCACCGGTCTCGTCCTCGATGATCGGGATGAGCTGGCGCGCTTCGTCGCTGAGCGTGATCGTCATATCAGTCCGCAGAACCGCCCTTGCCGGGGTTCATCCGTAGGTCCACGTCACCAGTGCCGAGCTTGATCGGCTTGCCGACGATAACGTTCTCAGTGACACCGTCGAGTCCGTCGACCTCGCCGTGGATCGCGGCGTCGAGCAGGTGCGAGACGGTGACTTCGAAGGCCGCTCGCGCCAGGACGCTGTCCTTGTTGCCGGAGATGCCGTGGCGACCGATCGATTCGATCTCGCCATCGTTGGTCATAATGTCGGCGACCAACATCAGATGCCGGACATTGACGTCGTCAAGCCCCTGTTCCGCGAGGGTGTCCATCGTCTCGTTGATGATCGCCTCGCGGGCGGCCTCGACGCCCAGCTGGCGATAGATCTCGTGAATGTTGTTACACGTCGTCCGGGAAGCGTCGACGCCCTCGATGTCCAGAACGTCACCGAGGGCCGATCCCTCAGTGTACAGGACGAACTCCTCACCCCGTTGGGTCTCCTCCTTGCGGATGACGACGCGGGAGACGTCCTCGATCCCCTTGAAGACGATCTCACGCAGGTCCTCGACCAGCTGCAGCAGGTCCCGGTAAGACGGCTCCTCGGGGCCGAACTCGATAGCTGTGCCAGCTTGGCGGGTCTGGACGCCGAGCGCACCCTCGATAGTCGAAGCGATCTCCTCGGCGACAACCTCGACGTCGTCGACCGTTGGCCACCGCTCGGCCAGCGTGTCGGGATTGAGGTCGATCTGGACGAGCATATCCGCGACGTTCGTCGAGATGTCCCCCAGCGCGAGGATCTTCGTCGCCTCGATCTTCCAGACAACCTCGTGGGCACGCTCACGCTCGGTCGCGTACTCGTCCTCGAGGTGGACCGTCATCATCGGGGTGTCCGGGGTCTTCCGGGCGTCCACCAGCTCGATGAGTCGCGGCAGCCCCTGGGTCACGTCAATCTCGGCGACCCCCGCGTAGTGGAACGTGTTCATGGTCATCTGGGTGCCGGGCTCCCCGATCGACTGGGCGGAGACGGTCCCGACCGGATCCAGCGGGTCGACGCGCGTGTCGACATACCTGGATTCGACCGCGGAGGCGATCTCCTCGACAGCGTCGAGGTCCATCCCGCCGCGGTCGTCGATCGTCTCGTAGAGTTCGTTCTTCAGGCGGCGCGGCAGATCCGTGTCTTCGACGAGAACTTCGACGTCCTCGTCGACGTACTCGAATCGATCCGTGGCGTGGTATTGTGTTTCGCTCATCAGTCATCACCCTCCGCAAGCCACCAGTCGTCGGCGTGCTCCGAGAGGTTGGTCGGTCGCTTCTCGGTGCCGAGGAACTGCTGTTTTTCGGTCTCGTTTTCGAACTCTTCGTCGAGGACTCGGTTTGTGATGTCCTCAACGTCGACAGCGGCCTCGTCTTGCCCAGAGGAGACGTCAACAGGCGAGGTGCCGTCCTCGCCGAACTCGAACTGGACGATCGTGTCAGACGTATCCCGGACGGTGCCGTCGTACTGCGTCTCCAGTTCCGAAAGGGCGTTAATCAGGCGTCGCTGCAGATACCCGGACTTGGAGGTACGAACGGCGGTGTCGACCAGGCCCTCACGGCCACCCATCGCGTGGAAGAAGAACTCCTTGGGTTCTAGCCCCTCCCGATAGGAGTGTTCGACGAAGCCGTGTGCGTCCGCGCTGAGGTCGTTTGGCCGGTAATGAGAGAGTGTTCGGTCCTCGTAACCACGGTTGATCCGCTCGCCTCGAACCGCCTGTTGGCCGACCGCGCCGGCCATCTGGGTAAGGTTCAGCATCGACCCACGCGCCCCCGAGTCGGCCATAATGACCGCGGGGTTGTCGTCGGCGAAGTGATCCTCGGCGATGTCACCTGCGGAGTCACGGGCCTTGCCCAGCGTCTGCATAATCTTCATCTCCAGGGTCTCATCGACCGTGCGGCCGGGCAGGCTCTCGAGATCGCCCTGCTCATATGTCTCGATAAGTTCTTGGACGCGGTCGTAAGCGTTCTGGATGGCCTCGTCGACCTGTTCCTGGGCCTCCGGTGGGATGGACTCGTCGTCGATCCCAATCGAGAACCCGAAGTGCATGATCGTTCGGATCGCGAGCGTCCCGATCTCGTTGATGAAGATCCTGGCACGGGTCTTGTCGTACTGTTTTGCGATCGTATCGACGATCTCCCCGCCGAAGGCGCCGACCGCGTCCTCGTCGATCGTGCCTTCGAGGTGCTGGCCGTCCTCGATGAGGACGGTATCACCCGCACTGGAGGTAAACTCCAGGTCGAGCCCGTCCGGCAGCAGCTCCGAGAAGATCGAGCGGCCGGTCCAGTAGGGCGTGCCGTCTTCCTCACCGTCGGGTTCGGGCAGCGTGTCGACGCTGGTCGCCCGCAGCAGATCCAGCGCCTGGGTCTCGTTGAAATGGGGGTTCTCGTGAGTTAGCAGGTACGTTGCGGAGATGTGGTCCTGGATGGCTCCGAGGATGTTCTCCCCGAAGCGCGGACTGAGCATCTGCTCCTGGACACGCATCAGCACGCGTGCCTCCGCACGGGCTTCCTCGTTCTGGAGGGCGTGCATGTTCATCTCGTCGCCGTCGAAGTCCGCGTTGTACGGCGGGCAGACGACGGTGTTCAGCCGGAAGGTCTTGTACGGCATCACGACCACTTCGTGGGCCATAATGGACATCCGGTGCAGCGACGGCTGGCGGTTGAAGATCACGATGTCGCCGTCGACGAGGTGTCGGGAGACCTCCCAGCCGGCCTCGACCTTCTCAGCGAGTTCCTCGCAGTTCTTCTCGGTCACTTTCAGCCGGCGATCGTCCGGCCGGCGGACGTAGTTCGCACCGGGGTGGCTCTCCGGACCGTTTCGGACGTACCGTCGCGCCTCTTCGAGGTTGCGCTCGGTGACGTTCATCGTCTGGGTCATCTCCGTGGCGACCCGGTCCGGGACCCCGACCTCGTTCAGACTAAGGGTCGGGTCCGGCGAGATGACCGTCCGCGCGGAGAAGTTGACACGCTTCCCGGACAGCGACCCGCGGAAACGCCCTTCCTTGCCCTTCAGGCGCTGTGAGAGGGTCTTGAGCGGCCGCCCCGAACGGTGTCGGGCGGGCGGCGTCCCGCTGATCTCGTTGTCCATGAAAGTGGTGACGTGGTACTGCAGCAGTTCCCAGAGGTCCTCGATGATCAGCTGTGGCGCGCCGGCCTCGCGGTTCTCCATGAACCGCTGGTTGATCCGGATGATGTCCACCAGCTTGTGGGTGAGGTCGTCCTCGCTGCGCTGGCCGTTATCGAGCGTGATCGAGGGTCGTGCCGTAACCGGCGGGACTGGCAGCACGGTCAGGATCATCCACTCCGGCCGGGACT
>JBEQBN010000013.1:0-12963 GCA_041639775.1 Halapricum sp. | reverse complement strand
GATATGCTAATATATAGGTCTTTCTGATATACGACCCATACCGTGTCGTTTGCGGGCAGTGGAACCGGGTTTTGTCACGGCCGGAACTAGATTTCGGTACGTGCGGGAGCTCGTCGGACGCCGGAGTCGGCCCACCTCAGTAGCCGACACGGTCATATACCGGCGTTCCTAACAGGAGACGATGACTAGTCTCGACCCGTCGAACGTGCCGGTCTACGGCAGTGACGCCGAGCGGCAGATGCTCTGGGAGCGCAACGTCGGCAACGAGCAGCCAGTCGTCGCGATCCGCAACGCCCGTCGTGGCTGGATCGTCCGGTATGATCTCTCACATCTGGACACCGCGTTACGGCCACAAGCAGTCCAGCGGCTTCGTGACTCGGTTGGCGACCGGCGACCCTACCCGACCGGGACCGATCCGATCTCGCAGGCTGAGGGGGTCGGTGGCGAGGCGGGACCGGTCTCGGGCGATCTCCACGAGTCCAGCGAGGCGGGGGCACGCGAGCTGGCAGCGCACGTCTCGACGTTCGTCTTCGACCGCTCCAACTGGACGTAAACTCGCATAGCTGTTCGCTTTTATTATTCGGATCCCTACGTTTGGGTATGACCGTCGATCGAGCAACGTGTCCGCACTGTGGATCGTTGATCAGCGCCGACGAACTCGAAAAACTCGAAGTCGACAGCGGCGGGATCGCACCGATGGGCGCGGGCAAGAGTAGCGACACGCTCTACGTCTGCCCGTCGTGTAACACGATCCTGGCCTGACAGCCCCAGTCGTACCGGCGAATCCGTCCGGATTCAGGCGACCTTCGAGCAGAAAGTGTCTCGACGATCAGTTCGCCGTCGAGACGATCTTGATCACGTCACCCTCCTCAAGCTCTTCGTCGTCGCTGATCCGCATATCCTTGCGGGCGTCGACAGCGTGGAGATAGCCGTCGCCGATGTCGCTGTGGACCGTATACGCGAGGTCTTTCGGGGTCGAACCGCTCGGCAGCAGAAAGGCGTCGGGCAGGACGTTTCCTTGGCCGTCGGTCCAGTGGGTCGCGTCCTGGACGGGATAGGCTGTAATATGATCGAGCAGATCGTAGACGGCGTAATCGAGTGCGCCCTGAATGCCGGTTCCTCCCCACTCGGCCATAACCTCGCGGATTCGCTCTAGCCCCTGCTGTTGCTGGTCGCTCACGTCGTCGGTGATCTCGAAGTCGTCGTCGCCCGGATCGTAGCCGATCACGCCCGCCTCAGCGGCCTTCCGGAGTGCCAGTTCGCCGTCCGCCGTCGCTGGAACGACCGCGTCGGCGGACTCCTGCAGCCGTCGCAGATTCTCCTCGGGTGCGATGTCGGCCTTGTTGGCCACGACGACGATCGGCTTGGTCCGCTGGCGGATGTCCTCGGCCAGCGCCTCGCGGTGGTCGTCGGTCCACTGAAGCGGATCCTCTGGATGGTCGAGGTCACGCAACGCCCGGGAGACGTCGAGCTCGCTCGCCCCGACGCCGCTGAGCAGATCGACCAGTGCCTCGTCCAGGTCGAAATCCGGCGATCGGGAGGCGCGCTCGACCGACTCCCAGTTGCGCTCGACGATGCTGGCCAGCCACAGGTCAAGTTCCGTCTCGATGAAATCCAGATCAGAGAGGGGATCGTGCTCGCCGACCTCGACGGGTTCGCCCTCCTCGTCGGTCGCGCCCGCCGCGTCGACGACGTGCAGGATGGCGTCGGCGTTCGAGAGTTCGTCCAGAAACTGGTTGCCTAGCCCTCGCCCCTCGTGTGCGCCCGGGACCAGTCCCGCGACATCGAGCAGTTCAACGGGGACGTAACGTTTGCCGTCGTGGCAGCGTTCGTTCCCACAGCGCTGTTGCAGGTCGAGACACGGGCAGTCCGTCCGGACGTGAGTGACCCCGCGGTTGGCGTCGATCGTCGTGAACGGGTAGTTGCCCACGTCGACTTCGGCCATCGTCGCCGCCTGATAGAAGGTTGACTTGCCGGCGTTTGGCTTCCCGGCAAGCGCGATCGAAAGCATACCTTCGAGTGGGCGGCCCCGGTCCAAGGGGATTTCGATCGTGCGGGTCGCCGAGACCTACAGCCGGAGAGCACCGATGACCCGAACACTCATTTCCGATCCGACAGATGTGCTGGTATGGACAGACGACTCGTGATTGGCGTGCTGACAGGTGCGGCGCTGGGCGTCCTCTGTATTTTCGGTGTCGGTCTCCGGATCGGGTTCGAGGGGAACGAGCTGTTTCTGTTCTCAATGTGGTACAATCGGGTCGTGATGGGACTGCTGATTGGGTTGGCAGGTGGGCTCCAAGTCGTCGATTCGGAGTACAACGTCTTCCTCCGAGGTTTGCTGCTGGGACTAGTGGTCACGACGGCGATCACGCTTACCAGCGAGTTCCGTGACTGGCCGAGCTTCTTCGCCGGTCTGGCCTACGGCGTGCTCATCGACTGGGTCGCAACCCGATACAGCTGATCGATGCCAGTCGGTTGGGGATATTTGCCAGGGACGCCATCATTTTGAAGCGATGGAGAGTCGTCACACATATGACAGCGAAAACCTGTGTCGTTACGGGATCTTCGAGCGGGATTGGTCGGGCCATCGCCGAGCGGTTCGGCGCGGACGGACACAACGTCGTAGTGAATTACAGGAGTTCTAGAGAGGGGGCCGAACAGACTGCCGCGAACGTCGAAGCGGCGGGAGGGACGGCGCTGATCGTCCAGGCCGACGTGACCGACATCGAGGCCGTCCAGCGAATGGGCGACAGAGTCCACAGGGAGTTCGGACAGGTCGACGTACTGGTGAACAACGCCGGGATCAACCAGGACGTCAAGTTCACCGAAATGTCCCACGAGGAGTGGGACACCGTCCTCGACGTACACCTCGACGGTGCGTTCCACGCCACCCAGACGTTCTACGACGACCTAGCCGCTGCAGCGGAGGGGCGGCTGATCAACATCTCCAGCATCATCGGCAAGGGCGGCAACTTCGGGCAGGCCAACTACGCGACGGCCAAAGCCGGGATGTTCGGGTTCACACGGACGCTCGCGCTCGAACTCGCACCCAAGGGCTCGACTGCCAACTGCGTCGCACCCGGGTTCATTTCCACCAGGATGGTCGAGGCACTTCCCGAGCACGTCAAAGACGGGATCCGGGAGGATACGCCACTCGGCCGACTTGGCACGCCCGAGGAAATCGCGGAGATCGTCGCGTTTCTGGCGAGCGACCGATCGTCGTTCATCACCGGCGAGGTTATCGACGCCAACGGCGGCAAAGATCTGTGAGTCTACGCGCCAGACCACGGCCCGGACTGCGTTCGGTCAGGTGGCAGGATCGGGGTGGTCGCCGTCGGGGCCGTCTCCGGCCGTCTTCGGCCGCTCTGTCGCTGCGTCGGCGTCAGACTCCCGGCCAGTCTCGCCCTCGGCGACGCTGTCGTCAGGCACGTCCTCGCCGGGCTGGTCTTCGCTGGACTCATCCACGGCGGACTCACTCCCGACGTCAGCAGGATCGCCTTCGGCAGGTTCGCTGTCGTTCGGTTCGTCTTCGCTCGATTCGTCTGTGGCTGATTCACCGTCGTCCGGTTCGTCTGCAGTAGACGCGTCTTCTTCAGGTTCGTCTTCGGCTACTCCGTCCCCGGCGACCGGGGGCGACTCACCCTCCATCTCGGCGGCCATCTCGGCCATCGCCTCGGCGTCCTCGTCGGGGTCGTCGAGCACGGCATCGGTGTGGAGCTGGATCTCCCCGCTGGCGCGGATCGTCCCGTCGACGGTGGCGTTCTCGTGGAGCCGGACGTTCTCGGCCGCGATGTCGCCCCAGATCTTCACGCCGGGGCCGACCGCGACGTCCCCGTTACGGGTGGTCACGTTACCCTTGACGTCGCTGCCACGGCCGACGACGATGTCACCTTTCGACCGCAGGCTCCCGAAGATCACGTTGTCTCGTCCGACCGTCACGTCCGCGGCGCGGATGTTGCCGTGGATCCGGCAGTCGTCACCCATCCGCGCGGGCGTGGAGACACGCCAAGCGTCGTCGCCGACGGTCGCGCCACGTGGGATCACGACCGGGTCGTCCTCGCGGTCGGTGTCAAGTAGCTCCGAGAGCGTGTCTTCGGCGGCTTCTTCCTCGCCGATCCGCAACAGTTGGCCGAGATAGACAAACAGGAAGACGATTGTCGGCATCGGGTTGCGGATGACGATCCAGCCGTTGGCCTCGAAGCCCTCCTCGATGTCGACGTCGTCGCCGATGTCGATGTCGCCCGCGACCTTCAGCTGGCCGCCGACGTGGACTCGCTCACCCAGGTAGGCGTCCTCACCGACCAGCACGTTGTCCGCCACGTCACACCACATATCCAGCCGGCAGTCGCCTTCGGCCTCGATATGCCCGCCGAAGCGAACGCGCTCGCCGGCGATCACGTTTCGCCCGCGGACCCCGAACTCGACCGTCGACTGGCCACCGACTAACACGTCCCCGTCGGTCACGAGGTCGTGTTCCTCGACGGTCGTGCCGTCTGGAATCGACAGTTCGTCCAGTGGGTCCGAGCGGAACAACACACCAATTATACCGTTATCGTCCGTATTAAAGCCCCAGCACGCGTCATTCGCCCGTCAGACACTCGTCTGACGCAGGCGGGCAATCGGGCGGAGCCAGCTGCAGTCAGTCGTCGGGACCCGCGGATCTGGATCGGGCTCGTTTTGAATCACCACCACGAACGACGGCCAATGACAGTGCTTTCGTTTGACGAACAAGGGGTGGACGTGATCTACGAGGGTCACGAGTTCCGCCTGGAGAAGTCGCTTATCGAGGAGGCCATCGGAAAGTCCTATCCCGACGTGACCGACCACGAGGTGCTCAAGATCGTCGAAACGGAGCCGTCCCTGTCGGGGGAACCCCAGCGGATCGGCGAAGTGCTTGACTAGGCCACAAACAGGAGGTACGGGATCACGAACATCGTCACGAAGACGATCGCTCCCAGCAGGACATACCCGAGAACGCTTTCGGTCAGCGCGCGCCACGGTGGCTGATCGGATTCCATACGTGGGTGTCGGCCGTCGCTTCTCTTAGGTGTTCGGGCTAGAACTGATAACGCCGGTCGTCGGGGTCACCGCTCGGTCCGCCGCCCATCGCGCCCGTGCCGCCGGTCATCTCGTCGAAGGTCATCCCGGACAGATATTCGTCGTAGGTCACGTCGTATTGCTCGCGGAGTTGGAAATCGAGCCGGCCCATATCGACCTGCTGTTGGAAGAACGCGTGGACGGCGCGACGGACGAGTTCGTCGGCGTCAGTCGGTTCCATCGCGGCGGTCAACATCGCGAGTTCGGTGCGAGTCTCCCGATCAAGAGTTACGTCGATGGAGTCGCCGAGTTCGCCCGCAGTGTCAGTCACGTCCGTAGTGAGATCATCGAGGCTCATACGCGGCAATACCGGCCGATCAGGAAAACGCCTTTCGACCGCCGATCGTTGTACGACCGGCTGTAACAGAAGTATTTGTCGCTCCGAAGTGGTACAAACGGTAGTATTACTCACCGACCTCGAACTCGTGGCCACACTCCGGACACGTCACCTCGTCGTGGCGAAGCGCAGCGGACTGTTCGCGCACATCGCGCATAACACTCGAAATCCGGTCTTCGGCCTCAAGTTCGTCCTCGACGGCCAGATCGACACCCTCGACTTCAAGCAAGAACTTCGCGACCTCGGTCGCCTCGTACATCACGTCATCGAGTTCCTCGGCGGTAAAGAAGTCACACATCGCCCCATAGAGGAACGTCGCACCGGCCTTGCGAACCTTCTCCTCGAAGGATGCCCGAGCCTGATTGACTGCCTGTGGGGAGTACGTATCGGTCATAAATGGTACCAGCTCGGGTAGGTTCTCACCGATCTTTGTCATCTCGACACCCGTTTCGGTCCGGAAGTCCGCACAGAGCCTCGCAATTGCCCACTCGCGGGCTGTAATGTAGGTGCGTTCCCGCAGAAAGTCGTTTGCCCGATCGTAGGTTGAGCCGTCGATTTTCTTGAATCGATCGTATTTCTGAACGTCCTCGGGTACGTCCCGATCGGGGCTGTCGTGTCCGGACTCTGTGGGCGATGACTCGCTGTCGGTGTCTACACCTGTCGCGCCTGCTGAGTCCGTGTCTTCGGGCGTCTCGTCCCCTGGCGGTGTCTCTGTCATAGATGACAGTGTGATTGCCCCGCGAAAAAGCGTGTCGCCGCGATACGCGCGTCGCATTTCACGCCGACCCCTGATACTTAACAGCCCGGCCCCCCTGATCGATCGTATGAACGTATTGTTGGGTCACGACGGGAGCGAGGGGGCCTGGGAAGCCCTCCAGCAGACGCTCAATCGGGCCGAGATAGCCGGCGATGACGTCTCGATCGCCATCTACGACGATACCGCAGTCGAGGCGACACCGGACGAAATCGAGCGGGAAACGCGGTCAGAACTCAAAGAGTACGACGTCGACACGCGGATCCGTCACATCGACGGTCACGTCGGCGGGGCGCTCGTCGAAATCGTTGATGGCGAGGACTTCGATCGGCTGGTGATCGCAGGGGGCAGTCGAAGTACGCTCGGCAAAATCCAACTCGGAAGCGTCGCCGAGTTCGTCGTTCTCAATTCCGAAACTCCGGTGACTCTCGTTCGATGACTGCAAACCGAACCTATCCCGACGAGCCGGCCGGTGAGTTCCCACCGCCACCGCGAACGATAACCGACAAGGACAGCCGTGACATCGAGATCCGCTCGGCCGGGCTAGATGAGCGAGAGTCACTCGTCGCGATGTATACGGCATTTGATCCTGCCGATCGCGCCCAGGGGATCCCGCCAGTCAAAGAGTACGCCATCGACAATTGGCTCGATACGGTACTGGCCGAGGATTGTCTGAACGTCATCGCCTGGGACGGTGAGGACGCTGTCGGTCACTCGATGCTCGTTCCAGACGACAGTGGCGGCTATGAGTTGGCGATTTTCGTTCTCAATACCCACCAGGGAGCCGGGATCGGGACCGGCCTACTTGAAACCTTACTTGGCTACACACAACAGGAAGGCGTTGAGAAAGTCTGGCTGACCGTCGAACGGTGGAACAAGCCCGCGATCGAACTGTACAAGAAAGTCGGCTTCGAGATCTGTAACACCGAAAGCTTCGAGATCGAAATGTCGATCCGATTGCACTGACTTCTTGACGATTTGTACAAGTTCACGCCGACTGCGGAGGCACGGACTAGACCGACAGAACGGGTTGGCTCGCGTACGAGAGGACGTGTTGGGCAACCTTGCCAAGCATTGCCCCGGGGGCGTCGCTGGTCCCTTCCCGTGGTACGACGATCAAATCGGCACCGATCTCCTCGGCTGAATCCAGGACAACGTTGACCGGATGTTGACTGAGTCGGTTTGCCGAAAAGCCAGCAGCGGACGACTGGCTTGCCTTGACGTCTTCGTCGGCGTCTTTGGTCAACTCGTGTACCGCAGCCATAAACGCGCGGTGTTCCTCGGCGACGGCGTCGGCATCGATTTCGTCGCGCTGGATAGCGCGCGCGACCGAATCGTCGACGATGTGTAAGATGTGAATGCTCGCATCGTAACGCTGGGCGACCGCAACGGCGTATTCGACGGCACGTTCGGCCTCTTCAGTGTCGTCGACGGGCACGAGCACAGTGTCGATTGCGACGGCCATTGCTATCGTATCTGTCCGGTGGTGGGAAAAAGCCACCGAGGAACAGTATTGCTCGCGTTCCTCTCCATCCCTTTTATCCGGTCACCAACAGTAGGTAGGTGTATGTTCGAGACAGTCGTACTCGCGACCGACGGGTCGGAGAGTGCCGCCCGGGCCGTCACCCTCGCGTTTGACCTCGCCGAGCGGTTCGACGCGACGATCCACGCGCTGTACGTCATCGATAAAACAGAAGTCGAGACATCGCCGAAAGCCGTGCGTGACGACCTCCGTACCGCACTTCGGGATCGTGGCGAGAACACGCTCTCCGAAATCGACAGCCGGGACGACACCGTGACCACGGCGGTTCGAGAGGGCGATCCCGCCAGCGAGATCTGCAACTACACGGCAGAGATCGACGCGGACCTCATTGTCACGGGCACGCGTGGTCGCCACGGAGATCACTCGTTTCTGCTCGGCAGCGTCGCCGAGGCGGTCGTCCGCCGCTCGCCGGTGCCAGTGTTGACGGCACGCCAACTCGATCCCGACGAACGAGGTGACGCCGCGGTACCCGGCGAAACGGGGGCCTGAAAATGAACGCGGACCTCATCGACGACGAGTCCCTGTCGCTGGAGCGCAAGTCCGTACTCCCGGGCGAAGGATTCTTTCGGCCGGACGATCTTACCCAGACCGAGCAAAAGCAGGAAGTCGAGGACGCACTTAGCGATGCCGACACGGTCGTCATCGCTGATCCTGATGCTGACGGGCTAGCCTGCGTTGCACTCGTGCGGGCTGCACGCGGCGACGCGGCGCTCGTCCCCGCAAGCCCGCACGAACTTCAACAGCGACTCGCCTGGACGGCGGAGTATCTCGATCCCGGCACAGACGTTGTCATCTGCGATCTCTGTCCCGACCAGCCCGACGATATTGAGGCGCTCGACACGCTGGCCGAAAGGGCAGGCGAGAGTCGCTGGTTCGATCATCACCAGTGGAACGGCGACCTCGCCGAGCTCGTGGGCGCCGCCGGCGTTGAACTGGTCGTCGGCGAGTCCGACGAGGAGTGTTCGGCCGATGTCGCGCTGCGCGAACTCGATCACGAGTTCGCGGAGTCGCTGGTCGAGTTGGTTGCGGTCACTCGCGATCACGACCTCTGGATCCGCGAGGATCCTCGAAGCGACGATCTGGCGGATTTCGCCCACTGGAGCGAGCCCGAGGAGTATCTCGACGTCGTCAGCGCGCACGGCGCGGACTTGCCGGCCGACATCGAGCAGTATCTCGACGAGAAGCGAGTCGAGAAGGAGGCGCTGATCGAGAAGGCAATCGAGCGCGCCCAGTTGCGGGAGATCGGTCCCTGGACAGTCGGCGTGACCTACGGTCGGTGCTCGCAAAACGAGGTCGCTGAGGCGCTGCGTGAACGGGGGGCCGACGCCGCTGTGATCGTCAAACCCGCCGGGAGTGCGAGTCTGCGCGGGACGGAGTCGTTCGAGCGCTGCCACGAGGTGGCCGAACAGGTCAACGGCGGTGGCCATCCCCGCGCGGCGGGCTGTAAACCGGACATCTACGACGATATGCTCGATTACGCCCATCACTGGACGACACAGGGGTCGGTGGCGAAACGGGCGATCATCGACGCATTCGACCGGATTGCAGAGGAGAACTAGCTCATATGTAACGATGTACCGGTGTGACCGCACGTCGTCGTGCAGTCAACCTGGAACAGACGTACAGCAACCACTATCAGTCGGATTGGAACCGTGTGACTCGATAGTAGACGTAAAGCCCGAGGATTGCACCCGCGAGCGCGAGTTGTGTCCCGAGTGCCCACCAGCCCTGGAAGACGATGAACAGAATGCCGAGGCTGGCGGCCAGTAGTGCGACGTTCGCCAGGAGGACGAGCCACCAGAACAGCCCGCGAACCGCCGGATCGGCGTCACTGCTAGCCGGTGGTTCGGGCGGAGTCGGTACGTCGGGTCCGAGCGAGTCCGGATCGAACTCATCTGGTTCGTGTGGCGACTTCTCGTCGGACCCATCGTGCATACTTGCTGATACGAGTAAGCCACCCAAAAGCGTTCCGTGGTAGCAAATCCGCGAACCGATCAAACGGTGTCGGACAGTTCCACGGCGTTGTCAGATTCGACCCAGGCGAGTGGGTTCTCCGCATCATAAAAGACGACAGTGCCGCTGTCCTCGTATGATTCGATTGTCTCCGCGCCGGTCATCGTCTCGGGGGTTGTCGCACGATCCGACTCTCCTGCTGCGTTGACGCGGTTCGACATAACTTCAAGCACTGGTATGAGACGCCATACCAAAAGCCTTGTCCATCCGTCAGTGATTGCCGGCCCGACCGCGGATGTTTTTACGCACCCTGCCAAAATGGGGACAATATGAGTGAGGGCGAGCAGACGGGGCTGGCGGCGTTCGGCGAGGACGGAACGGGTCGGCCCGAGGACGAAGCGGCAGCGGTCGCTGGCGCGGAGAGCACCGCTGCCAACGTCGTAGACACTGAACAGTTCCGGTATCCCGACGCCGAAGGGACTGTCGAACTGTCGGTCACACAGGTCGATTACACGGTCGAGGGCTCCGGTGACGACGAGTATCCCGTGGTACACGTGTTCGGTCGCACGCCTGGCGATCGCGAACTAATCCACGTCGAGGTCTACGAGTTCCGACCGTATTTCTACGCCCCGACCGCGAATCTGGATTTCGACGATCTGCGATCTCGCGACCGGATCACCGGCTGGGAGACCGGCTACGAGTCGATCCGGGGCGAGGACCTGACGAAAATCTTCGGACAGACGCCCAGAGACGTCGGGCAGATCCGCGACGAGTTCGACCACTACGAGGCGGATATTCTCTTTCCCGATCGGCTCCTAATCGACAAGGACATCACGAATGGCGTCCGCGTGCCCGACCGCCGAGCCGACGACGGCGAGCATCGGATCCGCGTTCCACACGACGAGGTTGCGGCCGTCGACATCGACGCCGAGCCGCGCATATCGACGTTCGACATCGAGGTCGACGACCGGTCGGGGTTCCCCGAAGACGGCGAGGAACCGATTATCGCTATCGCCAGCCACGACTCCTACCGCGACGAGTACGTCCTCTGGCTGTACGACGCCGGCGAAGGCGCCGAAGTGCCGGACCGACTGGACGGCTACGAGCCACTGGAAGACGACGACCTCGACGCCGACATTCGGGTCTTCAAGGAAGAACCGGCGATGCTGGAGGCGTTCGTCTCCTATATGGAGGACACCGACCCGGACATTCTGACGGGCTGGAACTTCGCCGATTTCGACGCGCCGTACCTCCTTGACCGACTCGACGCTGTGGACCCGACGACCGACTACAACCTGGACTACAACCGCCTCTCGCGGGTGAACGAGGTCTGGCAGAGCGACTGGCAGGGCCCGGACATCAAGGGCCGGGTGGTCTTCGATCTCCTGCGGGCGTACAAGCGCACCCAGTTTACCGAACTCGAGTCCTACCGACTCGAGGCGGTCGGTGAAGAGGAACTCGGTGCCGGCAAAGAGACCTACACTGGCGACATCGGCGACCTCTGGGAGGACGATCCCGAGCGGTTGCTGGAGTACAACCTCCGGGACGTCGAACTCTGTGTGGAACTGGACCGCAAACAAGAGATCATCGCCTTCTTCGAGGAGATTGCCTCCTTCGTCGGGTGCCGACTCGAAGACGCCCCCACCCCCGGCGACGCCGTCGATATGTACGTCCTCCACAAGGCACACGGGCGGTTCGCTCTCCCTTCGAAGGGGACTGTCGAGTCCGGCGAGGAGTTCGAGGGCGGCGCGGTCTTCGATCCGATCACCGGCGTCAAGGAGATGGTCTCGGTACTGGACCTGAAGAGTCTATACCCGATGTGTATGGTGACAATCAACGCCTCCCCGGAGACGAAGGTCGATCCCGACGACTACGACGGTGACACCTTCGTCGCGCCCAACGGCCAACACTTCCGAACGGAGCCCGACGGGATCGTTCGCGAGATGGTCACCGAACTCCTCTCAGAACGCGAAGAAAAGAAGGAACTCCGGAATGATCACGAGCCAGGCACTCCAGAGTACGAACAGTACGATCGCCAACAAGGAAGTGTAAAAGTAGTTATGAATTGCTTCACGCCGGACACGGAGGTGGTAACTCCGGACGGCGTTCGGAACATACGAGACCTGGATGTGGGCGATGACGTGTACTCGATCGACCCGGACACGCTACAGATGGAGGTCAAGTCCGTTACCGAAACGTGGGAATATCCCGATTACGACGGTGAACTGGTCGACATCGAGACTGACAAGATCGACTTCAGCGTTACGCCGAACCACCGGATGCTTGTCCGGAAGGCAGAGACAAACGGCATTTCCTGGGACGAGGACGACTACCGCTTCGTCGAAGCCGGAGAACTCGATCGGGCGACGAACTACCAGTTACCCCACGACTGGACGGGGCCAGCAGGCGAACGGATCGAGACCGTCGATCTCACGGACCTCTACGACGGCGAGTACGAGGTCTGGGCGGACAACGACGTGCACGGGCACACGCTGGCCGCCGAGATTGGCTACTATCCGGACAAGGTCCAAAAGGCCGATGCGGAGACAACCGGATACGTCTTCGACGCCGACGAGTTCGAAGAACACCGTGCGTACCTTGCGGACGCGTGTTCGACGTTCTACGTCCACACAGCGGCCAACCGTAAGTGGATCCCGCGCCAGTACGACGGTGACGACTTCCTCGAACTGCTTGCGTGGTATATCACTGAAGGGTCAGTTTACACGTCCGAAGACAAGCAGTTCGGCGAGAAATTCCGTGGCTCCGCGACGACGGTCTCGATTGCACAGGACGCACAGGCGATCGCTGACGGGGGAGACGACAGAGGCCGAGACACTCACGCGGCGATCGGGGAACTACTCGATCGGATGGGCTTTGACTACTACGCTGGCGAGAACGGGTATCAGTTCACGTCACGGCTCCTCGGGGATCTCCTAGAGGACATCGCTGGCGAAGATAGTTTCAGCAAGCGGATCCCGGAGTTCGTGTTCGAGGCGAGTCGCGACCAGAAGCGGCGCTTCCTCGAGACGCTCATCGCTGGCGACGGTGACTGGCAGGTCAATTCCTGGCGATACAGCACAGCGAGTAGGCAATTGCGGGACGACGTACTCCGATTGTGTGCCCACCTCGGCCTCACTGCGAGTTACAACGAAGACAGCGGTACCTACCGGATCTACGTGACTGAGGATTCGAAGAACACGCTCCGGATGCATCGAAGCGGCACGCGTAGCGAGGCAGAAAACGGTGTGTACAGCGTCACTGTCGAGGATAATCATACCG
>JBEQBN010000012.1:0-13345 GCA_041639775.1 Halapricum sp. | reverse complement strand
TCGTTCCTCGAGGGGACGATCCACTACCAGTTTGTCGCGTGGCTCGTCGAGGATCTCCTCTATGAGGTCCGAGACACGGGTCATCGAAGTTCGCTCGCGGATCTGTACGACGCGATCCCCCGGATCGATCGCGTGCAGTTCGCCGGCACGGTCTCGGCCGATGCGGACGCCGAGGACGGGCAAGCCCAAGCGGACGCATCGTTCGATGTCGTGGTGCGCGACCGGATGGGCAATCCGCTGATCGTGACGAACCTCAACGATTCCCGGTCGGCGACGACCGAGGGGATGATGACCGACCTCGTCACCGCCGCGAGGCGGGTCGGGGACGGACACGAGCGGCTCGCCGGCGCGTTTTTCGTCACGTCGAGCTTCTTCGATCCGGACGCTCTGGAGACGGCCGCGGAAGCGACCGGCGGCGGGCTGCTCAGCCGTGACAAACGTAAGAGCTTCGTGCGACTATCGAGAAAAGACGGCTTCCACCTCTGTCTGGTCGAGTCACGCGACGACGACTTCCACCTCTCGGTACCGGAACTTTAGTTTTCGACTTCGGCCGCGTCGTCGATCTTCATCCCTTCGAGTTTCTCGCCGATATGGTCGATCTTCTCGTCTAGATCGTCGACGAACTCGCCGGTCTCTTCGGTCGTGATCGCACCCTGGCTGGAGGGCTCGATGAGGTTTTCCTCCTCGAGGACTCGCAGCGAGTACCGGACCTTGTGGTGGGGGTAGCCCGTCTCGTTGGACATCTTCACGATTCCGATCGGTTCGTTCTCGATGACCATCCGCAGTACCTGCAGATGGCGTTCCAGCATATCGACTTCCTTCTCAAGCCGGTCTATCATGGCATTCGTTAACTTGTGTGCCCAGGGTTTAAAGGTTGCTGTCTGCTCGAAGGAAAATCGCTACAACGAACTACGATACCCCGGTATTTAGTGATTGTGATGCGTTCACTAGCCGTCTGCTCAATTGTAGCGGTGTCGGACCGTAATCTGTTTACCCGGGTGGTGGGAAATCGGCTTTGATGACTGTCACGATCGTCGGCTCACAGCTCGGCGACGAGGGAAAAGGCGGTGTCGTCGATCTCTACGGCGACGCGGCCGACGTCGTCGTTCGCTATCAGGGCGGAGACAACGCGGGCCACACCGTCGTCGAGGGTGAAGAAACTTACAAACTCTCGCTGGTGCCAAGCGGTGCGGTCCGGGGCAAGATTGGTGTGCTCGGAAACGGTTGCGTGATCAACCCGCGGACACTGTTCGAGGAGATTGACTCGCTGCGCGATCGGGGGCTCGATCCGGATATCAGAGTTGCCGAGCGCGCTCACGTGATTATGCCGTTCCACCGTGTGCTGGACTCCATTGAAGAGGACGTCAAAAGCGAGGACGACCAGGAAGTCGGGACCACGGGCCGGGGGATCGGCCCGACCTACGAGGACAAGGCCGGCCGTCGCGGGGTCCGCATTGGTGATCTCCTCGATCCTGACGTGCTCCGCGAACGGCTGGAGTACGTCGTCCCGCAGAAACGCGCGATCGTCGAGGACGTCTACGGGCTGGATCCGGACGGGTTAGACTACCCGAAGGCCTTCGACGTCGAGGCCCTTCACGAGGAGTTCAGCGAGTACGGCCGTCGGCTGGAATCGATGGCCGTCAACGCCGGCCAGTTTCTCAGCGAGGCACGGGCCGAGGGCAACAACGTGATGCTTGAAGGGGCACAGGGGACGTTGCTCGATATCGACCACGGCAACTACCCATATGTCACCTCCTCGAACCCGACCGCCGGTGGCGCCTGTGTCGGCAGCGGTCTGGCGCCGGGTGTTGTCGGTGATGGCGAGGTAATCGGCATCGTCAAGGCGTATCTCTCACGCGTCGGCTCCGGCCCGATGCCGACAGAACTGGGCGGTGTCGTCGGTGACACGCCTGACTACGACGAGCAGGGCGAAGGCGACAACGAGGAGCTGGCGACGTACATCCGCGAGGAAGGCGACGAGTACGGCACTGTCACCGGCCGTCCCCGTCGGGTCGGCTGGCTCGACGTGCCGATGCTCCGTCACGCTGCGCGTGCGTCCGGATTCACTGGTCTGGTGGTCAACCACGTCGACACGCTGGCCGGACTAGACGAGGTGCAGGTCGGACATACCTACACGCTCGACGGCGAACAGCTTGAGACGGTCCCGCCGACGACAGAGGAGTGGGCCCGCTGTGACGCCACGCTTCGCACGTTCGACGGCTGGCCACAGCAGGACTGGGATGCCGTCGCCGAGGCGGGCTACGAAGCGCTGCACGAGAACGCCCGGGCGTACCTGGAGTACCTCAGCGACGAACTCGACACGCCGATCTACGCGGTCGGGATCGGTCCCGGACGCGACCAGTCGCTCGTCCTTGAAAAGCCCGAGTACTGACTTCGTTCGTCCAATTCTTCCGATTTCGCTCTCTTGATCAGTTGTATCGTTCACGAGCACACCCCGTATTTTGCTCCGGAACACTTACCTATTAGACGCGTCTAAATTCTCGCAATGAGACGGAGTCGGGCCGGGGTGAGTCGACGTGTCTGAGTTCCTGACGGTCGTGTTTGTCGCCGCGACGGCACAGCTCGCGGTGCTTCCGGGCGAGAAAGTCCAGTTCATCATCGCGGGCCTCTCGACGCGATATCACCCGCTCGTCGTCGTGTCGGCCGCCGGGGCAGCCTTCGCCGGCTGGACAGCGCTGGAGATCCTTCTTGGCAACGCGCTGAAAGGAGCCCTGCCGACGCTCTATCTGGATCTGTTCACCGCAACGCTGTTCGCGGTGTTCGCGGTCTTACTGTTGCGGTCGGCCCCGGCAAAGCAGGCGCAACCGACTGCGACCGACGGCGGTGCGTTCGGTAGCGAGGGTGACTTAGATGTCTCGTTGTTCGGCTACGAGGTGCCCAACGCCCTGGGCGGGTGGCTGCCGATCTTCGCGATGATGGCGGCCGGAGAGTTCGGCGACAAGACCCAACTGATCACGATCACGCTGGCGGCTCAGTACGGTGCTCATCCCGGGATCTGGGTCGGCGAGATGCTCGCGATCATCCCCGTGAGTCTCGCCAACGCCTACTTCTTTCATACGTTCTCCAGTCAGTTCGACGCCCGGAAGGCCCACTTCGCCGGCGCAGGGATCTTCGCGTTTTTCGCCGTCGATACGTTACTCGCGATCACGACCGGATTCTCGGTCTGGGAGACCGTCGTCGGGACGGTCGCGTCGCTGCTTTCTGGGCCGCTCCTGCTCAGTTGAGCCGGTCGGTGTCGACTGCTACGTTCGGCGGTGCAATGACGAGAAAACCCCGGAAGTGGACGAGCTCTCCACCCATATCTCGGATCTCCCGGGCGAAGCCGGCCGCGCGCTCGTTGACGTCACCCTCGACGCTGAGCACGAGGACGTCCCCGTCTTCGATCAACTCGACCCACTCCTCGTCGGGTGTACTTCCGTCGAGGATATCGAGCACGATCCGCCCATCCTCGTCGTCGGTCCCCTCAAGCTTGTCCTCGACGGCCTGCAGATCGAGATCGAACTCGGCCATATCTACTGTCTCGGTGGCCACCACCAAAAATTGTTCTCGTCGCGTCGAACCGGACATCTGTCCAGACCAGCGGGGGCGTTCGTCGATTGACTGGACACCTATCCATCGCATAGCCCGCAATTGGAATTCTATTCACGTACTGCGGCGGTAGAGAACAACCTTTTTATATCACGAGCGACCTTGATTCGGATGCAAATGACCCAACATACCGAGGGCACGTCGGAGTCTCCGGCGGATCGAGTTCTTCCAGGGCACACTCGATAGCACCTCTGAAATCGACGAGGCACGAATTTTCGATACGACGCTCCGCGACGGGGAGCAGTCGCCTGGTACGTCGTTTAGTTATGAAGACAAACGAGAGATAGCCGCGCTGCTCGACGAGATGGGGACCCACGTCATCGAGGCCGGGTTCCCGGTCAACTCCGACGCGGAGTTCGAGGCGGTCCGGGACATCGCCGCTTCGACCTCGACGACCGTCTGTGGGCTTGCCCGCGTCGTCGAGGACGACGTCGAAGCGGCGCTCGATTCCGGCGTCGAACTGGTTCACGTGTTCGTTTCGACCAGTGACGTCCAACTGCAGGACAGTATGCACGCCACCCGCGAGGACGCGCTCAACCGTGCGGTCAACTCAGTCGAGCGCGTCAAAGCGGCGGGCGTCGAGGTGATGTTCTCGCCGATGGACGCGACCCGGACCGACGAGTCGTTCCTGATCGAGGTCGTCGAGGCCGTCTCCGAGGCGGGCACTGACTGGATCAACATCCCGGACACCACGGGCGTCGCGACCCCCGGCCGGTTCCAGCAGCTAGTCGGGACGGTCCTCGAGCACACTGACGCCCGCGTGGACGTCCACACCCACGACGACTTCGGACTGGCGACGGCTAATGCCCTCTCGGGCTATGAGGCCGGCGCGGCCCAGGCACAGGTGTCAGTCAACAGCATCGGCGAGCGGGCCGGCAACGCCGCCTACGAGGAAGTCGTGATGGCCCTAGAGAGCCTCTATGATGTCGACACCGGGATCGACACGACACGGATCACTGAACTGTCACGGCTCATCGAGGAGAAGAGTTCGATCGCCACTCCCGGGAACAAGCCGGTCGTTGGCGACAACGCCTTTGCCCACGAGAGCGGCATCCACGCCGCCGGTGTCATCGAGAACGCCGACACCTTCGAGCCGGGCGTGATGACTCCCGAGATGGTGGGAGCCGAACGTGAGTTGGTGTTGGGCAAACACACTGGCACCCACTCCGTCCGCGAGCGGCTAACCGAGGCCGGGTACAATCCGACCGACGAGGAGGTCCGTCAGGTGACTCGCCGCGTCAAAGACTACGGCGCTGAGAAACGCCAAGTCACGCTGGACGTCCTCGAACGGTTCGCCGACGAGGTCGGTGTCGATCGCACACGAACTGAGGAGGTCCGTGCCTGACTATGTCGCCGACGGCGTCCACATTTGCGGTTGACCAGCGGCTGCGGTGCTGGTCGACACGCCATTCGTCGGGCGACCAGCTACCGGCACACACCCAGTGTCGCCGACGGCCCCGACATCCACTCTCACGGAACCTTTATTATCTGGGGCAGACAGAATCACGTACTGATGACACAGTCCGCTGGTATTCGGGATCGCCCCGCTATCAGCGGTACGCTCGACCTTCTCGGTGTAGGGGCCAGTTAGGCCCCACTACATTCCCTCTTCGTTTCGGCCGGTATCGCTTTCGACTACCAATTCAGCAATCAGCAATGCAAACACGACACCCAACACACACTGATCGACTATGAGTGAACGCGCATCGATTCCCAAGCGGGATCCAGAGGATGTTCCTGAACGAGAGAGCGGTATCGAAACAGTCGAGTCGGGCTCGGAGGCAATCATCGCTTCCCTCGAGCAGGCCGGCGTTGACCACGCATTCGGCGTCCAGGGCGGCGCGATTATGCCCGTTTACGACGCCCTATATGACTCCTCGATCCATCATATCACGATGGCTCACGAGCAGGGCGCGGCCCACGCGGCCGACGCCTACGGAATTGTCACGGGCGAACCCGGCCTAGCGATGGCGACCTCCGGCCCCGGTGCGACGAACCTCATCACCGGGCTGGCCGACGCGGCGATGGATTCGGATCCGATGATCGCGTTGACCGGCCAGGTCGCGACGGACTTCGTCGGCAACGACGCTTTCCAGGAGACCGACACGACGGGCATCACGATGCCCGTCACGAAGGCCAACTACTTCGCCGACCATTCCGATACGGTCGGTGACGACGTCAGCGAGGCGTTCGCGCTGGCCGACAAGGGCCGGCAGGGTCCGACGCTGGTCGATCTCCCGAAAGACATCACCAAAGGCGAGACTGACCAGTGGCCGAAACCGCCGGAAACCCCCGATACCCACGACGAGCCGGTCGAGGCCGACGAGCCGGCAGTCGAAAGCGCCGCTCGGGCACTGGAGACGGCTGATCGGCCACTCATCCTCGCCGGTGGGGGCGTCATCAAGAGTGAGGCCAGCGACGAACTACGGTCGTTCGCTCGCGAGTACGAGATCCCCGTCATCACGACGATGCCCGGACTCGGCACGTTCCCGGAAACTGACGACCTGTCGCTGGGGATGGCCGGGATGCACGGGACCGGCGCGGCCAATATGGCCGTGACGAACTGTGACTTGTTGCTGGGTGTGGGGACGCGATTCGATGACCGTGTGACCGGTGCCGTCGAGTCGTTCGCACCCGACGCCGAGGTCGTTCACATCGATATCGATCCGGCTGAGATTTCAAAAAACATCGAGGCCGACCACCCGCTGATCGGTGACGCCGAGCGCGTCCTCGAACAGATCGACGACGCGATGACGGACACGCCAGAGGCTGACCAGTGGCGCGAGCAGTGCCAGACCTGGACCGAACAGTACCCATTGACCTACGAGATGCCCGATGACGAGCCGCTTAAACCACAGTACGTCGTCGAGACGTTTGACGAGTTGGCCGACGACGACGCCATCGTTACGACTGGCGTCGGCCAACACCAGATGTGGGCAGCCCAGTTTTGGACCTACGAGTACCCGCGGACGTGGGTCTCTAGCAACGGCCTGGGCACGATGGGCTATGGCGTTCCCTCGGCGATCGGCGCAAAGATCGGCGCCCCCGATACGGAGGTCGTCGCCTTCGACGGGGACGGCTCGTTCCTGATGACGATGCAGGAGCTGTCGGTCGCGGTCCGAGAGAACCTCGATATCACCTACGTCGTGCTCAACAACGAGGCGATCGGGATGGTCCGCCAGTGGCAGGACGGCTTCTACGAGGGCCGCCGGATGGCCTCAGAGTACCCGTGGGTGCCTGAGTTCGACAAGCTCGCAGAGGCCTTTGGCGCTCGTGGGTTCCGGCTTGAGGATCCCGAGGACGTCGCGGAAACCATCCAGGCCGCTCGCGAGTACGACGGCCCGGCTGTGATCGATGCGATCATCGATCCCGCTGAGAACGTCTTCCCGATGGTCCCCAGCGGCGGCGACAACGGATTATTCGCCCTGAACGAACAGCACTTGGAGATGATCTGAGATGCCTGGAGAAATGCCCGGTCCGGCCCCGGACCAGCGGATGCGGCCCGAGGGTCGGCGCAACTCCCAGGGGATTCGTGTCGATCCAGAGGCGGAAGCGACACACGAGCCACGGATGGCCGTGCTGTCGGCGCTGGTCAAACACGAACCTGGCGTCCTCTCTGAGGTCTCCAGTCTGTTTAGCCGCCGACAGTTCAACATCGAGAGTCTCACTGTGGGCGCGACGACAGACGACGGCACCGCTCGGATGACGATTGTCATCGAAGAACCCGAGCCTGGCGTCCAGCAGGCCAAAAAACAACTTAGCAAGCTCATCCCCGTCATCGAGGTTGAGGAACTGGAGTCGGCGGCTATGCGCCGTGAGCTGGCGCTGATCAAGGTCGCCGGCGACAAGCCCGACGACGTGCAGGCGGTCGCGGGGATGTACGGCGGCGACGCCGTCGACGCCTCGACGGACGCGGTGACTGTCGAGATCACCGGCAGCAAACAGAAGATCGACGCCGCGATCGAGGCGTTCGAGCAGTTCGACGTGCTCGAGATCGTCCGCACCGGTGCGGCCGCTCTCGAACGCGGCTCGAAGACGATGGGCGCGACGACAATGGAAAGCGATAACTGAGCGATCCCCGAGAATTCACCTATGGTAGACGAATTTAGCACGGACGTATACTACGACGAGGACGCTGACGAATCGGTACTTGACGACAAGACAGTCGCAGTGCTGGGCTACGGCAGCCAGGGCCACGCTCACGCGCAGAATCTTGACGACAGCGGGGTCGACGTGGTCGTGGGCCTTCGTGAGGGGTCGGCCTCGCGTACGGAGGCCGAAGCCGACGGCTTGGACGTACAGACGCCGGCCGACGCCGTGAAAGCGGCCGATGTCGTCTCCGTGTTGGTTCCCGATACGGTCCAGCCGGACGTTTACGAGAACGCTATCAAGCCCAACCTCGAGGAGGGCGATACCTTGCAGTTCGCCCACGGGTTCAACATCCATTACGGCCAGATCGAACCGCCCGAGGACGTCGACGTGACGATGGCCGCGCCAAAGTCACCGGGCCATCTCGTCCGCCGGACCTACAAGCGCGGGGAGGGCGTGCCCGGGCTGGTCGCGGTTTATCAGGACGCCACCGGTGAGGCCCACGAGGAGGCGCTGGCCTACGCGAAGGCCATCGGCTGCACCCGCGCGGGCGTCATTGAGACGACCTTCCAGGAAGAGACCGAGACCGACCTCTTCGGCGAGCAGGCCGTTCTCTGTGGCGGCGTCACCGAGATGATGAAAGTCGGCTACGAGACGCTGGTCGATGCCGGCTACAGCGAGGAGATGGCTTACTTCGAAGTGATGAACGAGATGAAGCTTATCGTCGATCTCATCTACGAGGGTGGGCTGATGGAGATGTGGGATTCAGTCTCCGATACAGCCGAGTACGGTGGGCTAACTCGCGGCGAGTATGTCATCGACGACTCGGCCCGCGAGGGGATGGAGCAGATCCTCCAGGAGGTCCAGAACGGCGAGTTCGCCAAGGAGTGGATCTCGGAAAACCAGACGAACCGGCCCAGTTACAAGCAGCTGCGGGAGGCCGAGCAGCACCACGACATCGAAGACGTTGGCGGTCGCCTGCGCGAGCTGTTCGACTGGGACGAAAGCGACGAGTAACGGATTGTAAGTGACACGAACAAACGGAGACAACGATTTCGAATGAGTTCAGGAACACTGTACGACAAGGTATGGGACAAGCACAAGGTAACCGAACTGCCGAACGGACAGGATCAACTGTTCATCGGGCTGCACCTCGTCCACGAGGTTACCAGTCCGCAGGCGTTCGGGATGCTCCGGGAGCGCGACATCGACGTTGCCTATCCCGAGCGGACCTTCGCGACGACCGACCACATCGCGCCGACCGAGGAACAAAAGCGTAAACGGCCACTTGAGGACGACCAGGCCGAGAAGATGTTGGACGCGCTGGATACGAACACGGCGGAGAACGGCATCACGTTCTTCGACTTCGAGTCCGGCAAGCAGGGCATCACCCACGTGGTCGCGCCGGAACTGGGGCTGACCCAGCCCGGTATGACTGTCGCTTGCGGTGACAGCCATACGGCGACCCACGGTGCCTTTGGCTCGATCGGCGTCGGCGTCGGCACGAGCCAGATCCGAGACATTCTGGCGACCGGTTCAATCGCCGCCGAGAAACAGAAAGTCCGGCGGATCGAGGTCGAAGGCAGCCTCAACGAGGGCGTCTACGCGAAGGACATCATCCTGAAGATCATCCAGAAGTTAGGCGTCGACGGTGGCGTCGGACACGTCTATGAGTACGGCGGCCCCGCGATCGAGGAACTCGGTATGGAAGGTCGGCTGGCGGTCTGTAATATGTCTATCGAAGGCGGCGCTCGTGCGGGCTATATCAATCCCGACGAGACCACCTACGACTACCTGGAGGGCCGAGAGTACGTGCCCGAGGGCGAGGAGTTCGAACAGCGCAAGGAGTACTGGGACTCCATTGCGAGCGATGCGGACGCCGAGTACGACGATGTCGTGACGATCAACGTCGACGATATGGATCCGATGGTCACTTGGGGTATCAACCCCGGGCAGGTCGTCGAAATCTCAGAGCCGGTCCCCGCGCCGGCGGACTTCGAGACCGAGACCGAGCAGGAAGCCGCCCAGCAGGCACTGGATCATATGGACATCGAACCCGGCCAGTCGATGCTGGGCTACGATATCGACGTTGCCTTCCTGGGCACCTGTACGAACGGACGCGTCAGCGATTTCCGACGTGCCGCCGAGATTCTGGAGGGCCACACTGTCGAGGAGGACGTGCGTGCGCTGGCTGTTCCCGGATCCGAGACTGTCCGCCGCCAGTGTGAGGCCGAGGGCATCGACGAAACCTTCATTGAGGCTGGCTTCCAGTGGCGACGAGCGGGCTGTTCGATGTGTCTTGCGATGAACGACGACTCTTTGGAAGGCGACGAGGCGGCTGCCTCCTCCTCGAATCGGAACTTCATCGGCCGACAGGGCTCAAAGGACGGCCGGACGATCCTGATGAGTCCGGTGATGGTCGCCGCGGCGGCGGTCGAGGGCGAAATCACGGACGTGCGTCGCTTCTACGACGATCGGGCGGACGCATTGACTGCCGAGGACGTCTCGGAGGTGGCTGACTAATGGTCGACAAACCCCAGCATATCACGGACGTATCGGGAACCGGTGTGCCGATCTACGGCGACGACATCGACACTGACCAGATCCTGCCGGCGCGATTTATGAAGGAGGTCACCTTCGACAATATGGCGGATTACCTCTTTTATGACGCCCGGCGCGACGACGACGGCGAGTTCAACGACCACCCGCTGAACCGCTTTGAAGGCGCGAACGTCGCAGTCGTCAACAAGAACTTCGGAATGGGCTCATCTCGAGAACACGCCCCGCAGGCGATGATGCGGTGGGGTATCGACGGTGTCGTCGGTGAGTCTTATGCTGAAATTTTCCGGGACAACTGCAAGTCGCTCGGCATTCCCGCAGCCACAGCCGACCACGAGACCGTCACCGAAATCCAGGAGTGGATCGAAGCCAACCCCGACAAGGACATCCACATCGACGTCGAGGCGGAGACGGTTACTTACGGCGACACCACTGTTGATGTCCAGATCGACGGCGCGATGCAGCAGGCGCTGGTCGAAGGCATCTGGGACACGACGAGTCTTATGTACTCGAATCTGAGCAAGGTCGAAGAAACCGTCGCGGACCTCCCGTACATCGAAGCCGAGTAGCGCTCACACCACGTTTCGAACTGTCTCGATGAGTCGCTCGTAATCGTCGGCACGGCCCCGTTTTTCGACAACGGCGTCGATCTGCTTCGTTGCGGCCTCTCCTTCTAGCATTGGATCTGTCGACCCTGTGAACAGCACGAACGGGACGTGTTTGTCCATCGCATCGAGCAGTTCGAGACCGTCCATCCGTGGCATATCGAAGTCAGAGACGACGACATCGATACCGTGATTGACGGCGCCCAGTGCCGCGCGTGGATCCGTTTCGATGTGCGTGTCGATCATCGCTGCGTCTCGATCGAAATACTCTTGGGCTACTGTCGCAACTGCCGGATCGTCGTCGACGATAAGGACCCGGATTCCCTCCGAAATCGTCGCAGTACCCCTCTCCATATCTAGTAGACGCTGTTGTGTATACGGGGCCTATCCATAAACGACTCGCGCGGCTTCTCAGCGTGAAAATACTCTCGGACCAGTCGCCATCAGCTTAAGCCGATCCCTCGCTAATCGTTCGTGTGCACGACAGCGACTCACCACATCAAAGCCAGCCACTCGTCACCGCCGGACCCAGCCTCGACGACGCCGACGCCGCGGTGATTCTGCTCCACGGCCGGGGCGCGACCGCCCGAAGTGTCCTCCAGTTGACCGACCACTTCGAGATCGAGAATGTCGCGTCTCTCGCGCCCCAGGCGGCCGGAAACACGTGGTATCCGAACCCGTTCACCGCGCCTGTCGAATCCAACGAACCGGGGCGAACGTCTGGATTGCGTGCTATCGGTGCGGCCATCACGGAGGCCGAATCGTCCGGGATTTCGACTGCAAACACTGTTTTGCTTGGCTTCTCGCAGGGTGCGTGCCTTGCCAGCGAGTTCGCCGCGAGGAATCCGGATCGCTACGGCGGGGTCGTCGCGTTGAGCGGCGGTCTCATCGGCGAGTCGATCGACCCCGAGGCGTACGACGGAGATCTGGACGGCACGCCGGTCTTCCTGGGCTGTAGCGACAACGACCCGCATATCCCCGCCGAGCGCGTCCACGGGTCGGCGGCCGTCTTCGAGCGGCTTGGCGGGGACGTGACGAAACGGCTCTACGAGGGAATGGGCCACGGTATCAACGACGACGAGATCGCGTTCGTCTCGGGACTCCTCGCGGATCTGTGAATGCCTCGGACTGGTCGCCTGTCGACTCTGCCCTCGCTCGGCGTTCACGCCGAAAAAAGGCTGTTGTGGACGGGTGCGAACTCCCGACTCTCTTCGATCTCGTCGTCGACGGTGTCGGAGATGGCTGTGCCGTCGACCCCCTCATCTAGAAAGTCAGCCAGCGGCGGGCCGACGTTGCCGGGTTCGACGAGGAACGCGTCGTGGCCGTGGTCGGACTCGACGACGTGATGTGCAGTCCCAACGTCGGCGGCTCTGAGCGACTCAGCCAGGTCTTCGGCCTGATCGACGGTGAAGTGCCAGTCGGCGGTAAAGGACATCACGAGCGCCTCGCCCTCGAAGGCCGCGAGCGCGTCGCTGTCCGACTCGAAACCCGACGAGAGGTCGTAGTTGTCCATTGCCCGAGTCAGATATAGATAGCTATTGGCGTCGAACCGCTCGACGAACCGCTCGGCCTGATAATCTAGGTAGGACTCGACGTCCCGGTATGGAAAAAACGACGCGGCGGGGTCGGTCGGGAACGACCGGACTGCGTCCCGTCCTGCCGCTCTGCGGCCGAACTTCTTCTCCATACTGGCCTTCGAGAGATACATCACGTGACCGATCTGTCGGGCGAGCGCGAGCCCATCGTCCGGGCTGGGGCCGCCGTAGTAGTCACCGCCGTTCCAGTGCTCGTCGGTGGTAATCGCCCGGCGGGCGATTGCATCGAGCGCGAGACCCTGCGGATCAACTCTGGCGGCGGCCGCGATCGAGGCGATCCGATCGACGTGGTCGGGGTGGCGCTTGGCCCACTCGAGGACGTTCATTCCGCCGACGCTGCCGCCGACGACGGCGTGCAGTGCGGGGATCCCGAGTTCGTCCAGCAGTTCACGCTGGGCTTCCGTCCAGTCGCCGATCGTCACCGGCGGGAAGTCCGTCCCGTAGGGCTCGCCTGTCTCGGGGTTCTCGCTGGCCGGCCCCGTCGTCCCGTAGCAGGAGCCGGGCACGTTCGCGCAGACGACGTAGTACTCGTTGGTGTCGATCGCCTTCCCGGGGCCGACGATGTCGTCCCACCAGGCCCGGGCCTGGCCGCTCGTCTCGGCGGTATCGCGGTGGCTGGCGACGTGTGCACTGCCGGTTAGAGCGTGACACACGAGCACCGCGTTGTCGCCGGTGAACTCCCCGTAGGCCTCATAGGCGACCTCCAGTTCGGGGATGGACTCTCCGCACTCGAACTCGAACTCGCCCAGCGAGACTGTCCCGCGCTCGACCTCCATACTTACTCGATACCTGCTTTGAGGTCCGCAATGATGTCTCTGGCGTCTTCGATCCCGACCGACAGGCGAACGAGGTCGGGTGTGACCCCGCTCGCGCGCTGCTCGCGCTCGC
>JBEQBN010000011.1:0-13676 GCA_041639775.1 Halapricum sp. | reverse complement strand
CCTGTGGCTTCGGAGCGACCGCGGTTCGAACGGATCGAAGAAGTGAAAAGGTGTAAGTCACCGTGGCCGAAACTAGCGCGCAAATGGCCACGGACGTCAAACCAACCCGGAAGAACCTTATGGCGATCGAGGACCGGATCGAACTCTCCGAACGGGGCCACGACACGCTCGAAAAGAAACGTGACGGTCTCATTATGGAGTTTATGGATATCCTGGATCAGGCACAGGACGTCCGGTCGGAACTAGAAGACACCTACGACACAGCCCAAAAGCGGCTGGATATGGCGCGGGCGATGGACGGTGACGTCGCGGTTCGTGGGGCCGCCGCCGCGCTCAAAGAACATCCCGAGATCACGGCCCAGTCAAAGAATATTATGGGTGTGGTCGTCCCACAGATCGAGTCGACGCGCGTTCGCAAAAGCCTTGATCAGCGTGGCTACGGTGTGCTTGGCACGTCGGGCCGAATTGACGCCGCCGCGGAGGCCTACGAGGAACTGCTCGAACAGATCATTCTCGCGGCGGAAGTCGAGACCGCAATGAAGGAACTGCTCGATGAGATCGAGACGACGAAACGCCGTGTCAACGCGCTGGAGTTTAAGCTGTTGCCTGAACTGAACGAAAACAAGGAGTACATCGAACAGAAACTCGAAGAACAGGAGCGCGAGGAGATATTCCGGATGAAAAAAATCAAGGACAAAAAGGAAGCCCAAGAACGGGCCGAACGCGAGGCTGCCGAAGCCGAATCAGCCGAGGACTGATCCGGTCACTGTTTTTCGAGTGCGTCTACCAAGACACGACAGTAGTCTGGAATGTCGGCGACGACACGCCCCCAGACGAGATTGCCGTCCCGGAACGCCGGTTCGTCGACCCAAGTCGCGCCGGCGTTTTCGAGATCGTCTTTAATCCCGCGTGAACCCGTCGCGTCCGAGCCGCTGACGATGCCCGCGGAGATGCCGACCAGCCCGGCGTGACAAATCATACCGACAATCTTGTGGTCCTCGTAGACCTCACGGACGAGCTCGAGCACGGATTCGTCCCGGCGGATCTTATCGGGCGTCCAGCCGCCCGGAACGAGGACCGCATCTACCTCGTCCGGATCGACGTCTTCGGCCGCGAGTTCGGTTTCGGCGGTAAGTCCGCCGCTCTTGCTCGTGTACTCGACGCCGGCTTCCATCCCGACGACGTCGACCTGTGCGCCCTCCTCTTGCATACGCATATAGACGGCCCAAAACTCCAGGTCCTCGTATCCGGGGCCGACCAACGTAACGATGCGTTTGTTATCCAGTTTCATAGGAATCACTGCTGGGAGCAAAGGCGACTGGTGCCGTGTCGGGCCGCCGTTGCTCCCAACAACATATCGATCTACACACCGTTATTGGATAATCTTTTATCTACAATTGACTGTCCCGAGATTAAAATACGCTCGTCGCCAGCAACCCGTATGGACTGTCCCGAATGTGGCTCACCGGTCGTCCAGTTCGAAGTTCCCGAACAGTTTCGAGACCTATTGCCCGGCGACGAGCCCGGCGTCGCCGTCTGCACACACTGTCTGGCGCTGCATCCGGCAAATGAGGTGACGGGCAATCCCGACCTACAGCGGGTTAGCGACGCGTTCCCGACGAGCTCCGATGCGGCCGTCCCGATGGCGCTGGCAGTCGGGTTACTCGATCAGTTCGCACTGTATCGCTCGGAGGTCGCGACCTTGTTCGAGACAGTCGAGCGTGCGGGGGCTGACCCGATGCTTGTCATCGATCGGCTCGCCGCCGATCCGACCGTCGACAGTCACATCGACCTCGATGGGAGGCGCCGACAGCTCGAGCAACTGTTGTGATCGTGCCGGCGGACGACCGATCCGACGAGCCGATACCGACTATATTGGGGCCATACCATTTTCCACGCGAGTCGAAAACGTCCTAGTGGGTGCTCGACCCACCCAGTCCAACCACGGACGCCCCATCGTAACTGACATAGTACTGACGGCCACGCACCGACGTCGTGACTGATTCCCTCATCGAAACGTCCGTGGCGGGCGCGTGCCGGAACCGGCACGCACCTCCGGAATCAAACGCCGGTCGAATAGCGAAGGATGCCAGCGACGCCGCCGAATGCAGTCAGTAGCTGTTCGCCCTTCTCGAAATCCGTCGAGATGAAGACGGTCTCGGTGCCGCGCTGGTCGGCCAGCGACATTAGATGGTCGATGGCGTCCTCGCGTTGGGCCGCTTCGGCGGAGACAGTCTCTTCACAGGTCGAGCAGGTGTGTGAATCAGTGGTATCACTCGCATCGATCAGTTCGTAATCCGTGTGACCGTTGGGACACTCGTAGGTGAGGACGTCCTTGCGGAGATCCTCGCTGATGAGCAACTGCTCGACGGCCCCCATATTGAGGTTCTTTCGGGTCGGGCCGAACCCGTATGTCGCCTTTTCGCCGTCGTGTAGTTCCTTGAAAAACTGTTCCATAACCTCCTTGTCTTGGAGGATCTCGTGTTCGGCCAGCACCTCGTCAGCGGCATCGACCAGATCGTACAGCCCCGACTCGTCGGTGTAGGAAACATCGAATTTCCCCAACACCATATCTTGGAGTTCGTGATGTAGGTAATCGCCGTCGAGGAACTCGTCTTTGGTCGGAGAGGGACCACCGACGAGAATCCCGTCTATCTCGTGGCGATCGGGAACGAACAGATCGTTTGCCATCTCGGCGACTTCTTGATAGAAGTTATCGATCGCTTCGAGGCGAAGCCGAGCGAACCGCTGGGCTGACTGGCCACCTTTCCGCTGTTTCCCCGGAACGAGTGAGGAGGCGGACTTGACGGGTTCGACCCGCTTGCCCTTGAGCCAGCCGACATTAGCCTCTCGGCGATCAAGGACAATCAGGCCGAACAGGCCCTTGTCCAGCAGCATATTCTCCAGTGGCTCGGTCAGAAACTCCGCATCACAGTGATAGCGAAACGACTCGATCGGATCCGGCGGACTCTCTAAGACTCGGGTGATCATATCAGTCTGGCCGCCGCCGGCGTCGACCGCCCCGGAGAAGAGAACAACCCCGTTTTCAGGGGGGTAGGTATCGAAGTACCGCAGACGGTCCTTGATAGATTTCAGGGCGTCCTGGACATTCGTTCGGGTCTCCTTGGATTTGATGTTGCTCGCTTCGCTGTGTTCCTGGGTGACGTGGGCGACGACGTCGCTGATCTGCTTGTCTTCGGGGACGTAGATGGTGACCAGTTGCGTGCCCGACCCGCGGTAGTCCTGGAGTTCCTCGATGACCTTCTGGAACTCGTATTTTTGCCGGTCGGATTGGTCGGCTTCCTGTTCGCTCATTGGCTGCTACTAGTCCGATGACGGATAAGTATGCTTTGACCGCACATCGGACCGAAAACGTCATTTTCTGCTGACATCGGACGGACGGCTTTATATGGTTGGCACTCGCTCTTTCGAAACAGGCCAAATGACGGGACACGTCTTTACGATCGCTGGCGGCAAGGGCGGTGTCGGGAAGACGACGACCGCCGTCAACGTCGGCGTCGCGATGGAAGACGCCGGGTACGACGTGGTCATCGTCGACGCAGACTTAGGAATGGCGAACCTCGCCGCGATGCTCGGGATCGACCACGACACCAGCCTACACGAAGTGCTCGCCGAACAGGCTGCGGTCAGCGACACACTGACGGAAGGACCGGGCGGCGTCACGCTCGTCCCCGGTGAACAGAGCCTCGAAGCGTTCGCCGACGCAGATCCCGCGAAACTCCGGAAAGTCATCAAAACGCTTGCCAACGCCTACGACATCGTGTTGATCGACACCGGTGCTGGACTGAGCCACGAGGCGACTGTCCCGCTGGGGCTTGCTGACAGCGTTTTGCTCGTGACGACCCCGGACAGCGTCGCGATCGGTGACGCCGGCAAGACTGCACAACTCGCCCGGCGAGTCGACGGCGAGGTCATCGGTGCGATCTTGACCAGAGCAGAAGCACAATCAGAGATCGACGAGGTCGAACGAGACGTCGATCACCCGTTACTGGCAGTCATCCCGGAGGACTCGGAAGCGACGACCGACGAGCCGCTCGTGTTGAACTTCCCCGACAGCGACGCCGCCCACGCGTATCGTCGTCTCTCGACCGCGCTCGAACGCCTCCTCAAGGGCGAAGCGGTCGAAACGATTGTCCAAGAGGAGACCGAATGGTTCCCCTCCGGAGACCAAGAGGGCGAAGAATCAGCCGACGACGAAGACGACGAAAGCGGTGGCGGCGTTCTCGGTCTGTTCGGCGGTTAGGACGTGTCCCGAGAGTCGTTCTCGCGCAATCTGTTGCCCAGTAATTCCTGCGGACTGTTACATTGACTCGGGCGCGTCGATCCCGATCGCGTCCAGTGCGTTCGCGATTGCGTTCTGAGCGGCGGCAACGACGGCCAGTCGCGCGTTGCGCGTCTGTGGGTCCTCTGCAGTCAGTACTGGACACTCCCGGTAGAACGTATTGAACGACTCCGCGAGGTCGCGCGTGTACGTCGCGACGACGTGTGGTCGTAACTCCTCGGCAGCGTCCTCGATCACGGCCGGGAAGCGCGCGATTTCTCGGACGAGATCGCGCGCCGCATCGGTTTCGAGCGCGTCGATATCGACATCGTTGGTCACCTTGTGAGGTACTTCGGTCTCGCGGGTCGGCTCTCCACGCTCGGAATCGAGATCCTCAAGTACGCCCGCCTCGCGCGCTTCCGAGAGGATCCCACAGCAGCGTGCGTGGACGTACTGGACGTATGGAGCCGACTGGGCCTCGAAATCCAGCGCCCGATCCCATTCGAATGTGATCCCTTTCGTCGGCTGTTTGGCGACGATGTCATAGCGGACGGCACCGATCCCGACCTGGTGGGCGATCCGTTCGATGTCTTCGGCGTCGAGGTCGTCGCCGCGCAAGCGGTCGTCCAGCCGGTCTTCGACTTCCTCACGAGCGCGGTCGATCGCCTCGTCAAGCAGGTCATCAAGATCGACACCGGTCCCCTCGCGGGTGCTCATACCGCCCTCGGGGAGGTTGACCCACGAGTAAAAGACCTGATCGAGCTGGTCGGTGTCGTGACCTAACAGCTGTAGTGTCGTCTCGAGTTGTTCGGCCTGGAGTTTGTGATCCTCGCCTAGCACGGTCACAGCGCGATCGAAGTTGTCGAACTTCCACTCGTGGTGGGCCAGGTCACGTGTCGTGTACAGGGAAGTATCGTCCGCACGGAGGAAGACCAGGTTTTTCTCGATGTCAGGCAGATCCAACTGCCAGGCGTTCTCTTCGTAGACCGCGGCATCGAGATGCTGCAGTCGCTCGATGACATCGTCGGTCGAGCCGTCACGCATAAACTGTGTCTCCTTGACGAACTCGTCGAACTCGGCGGGGAGCCGTCCCAGCGTCCCGGTCATCCCCGACAGGACGGTATCGACGACCTCCGAGACGCGTTCGTACGCCTGCTCGTCGCCGTCCTCTAGCCCTTGCAGGATGTCCTGAATCTCTGCCTCGGCCTCCTCGATGGCACTCTCGTCCGCTTCTTCGAGGAACGTGTTGCCCGTGCGGTAGTACCGGACCATCTCGTACTCCGGGGAGTCGCGTTCGGGTTCGGGCAGCTCCGATTCGTCGAAGGTCTCGTAGGCCCAGGTGAACACGGCGATCTGACGGCCGGCGTCGTTGACGTAGTAGTGGCGTTCGACGTCGTAGCCGGCGTACTCCAGCACACGAGCGAGCGCGTCCCCGATAATCGGGTTGCGGGCGCGGCCGACGTGGACCGGGCCGGTGGGGTTCGCGGAGGTGTGTTCGACGACGAGGCTCGTCTCTCGATCGGGTAAAGTTCCGAACGCGTCGTCCTGGCCGGCTTCGATCGTAGCTTCGAGATAGCGGTCGTTTGGCAGGACGTTGACGTACGGTCCCTGGGGTCGAACCGCGTCGATGTATTCGTACTCCGTAACATCGATCTCGGCAGCGACGTCAGCGGCGATTTCTGGCGGCGGCGCGCCGGCTTCGCTGGCCAGTCGGTACGCTGCGCTGGAGGCCAAGACGGCCGGCACGTCCTCGGGAGGGGTCTCGATACCCAGGTCGTCCGTCGGGAGATCGAGCGTTTCGAGGGCGTCGGTGAGAGCGTCCTCGACCTCCGTGCGAAGGGAGAGTAACATATCTCCCCGTTTTCCGGGGGCAGGTATTAGCGTGACGGGTTCGACTCGAACGAGGTCACCGGACGACTGTTACCGGGATCGGCGAGCGCCTGGCAACGGTCTCGGCGACGCTCCCGAGCAGGATCCGCGAGACACCCGAACGACCGTGACTCCCCATCACGACCTGGTCGACACCGTTGTTCTCGGCGAATTCGACGATCGTATTCGTCGGCTTACCGATCTCGGTCGCTCTGGTGACTGTTCCGCTGCCCTCCTCCAGATCGGGTTCGACTTCTTCGAAGATTTCTTCGGCGTGCTCTTTCTGTCGCTCGTACCACTCCTCGGAGAACGTCGGGAGTCCCGCCTGGACGCTGTAGCCGGCCTCCGCCGGGTTGATGACGTGCAACAGCGTCACGTCAGCGTCGGGAGAATCCTCGGCAACGAACTCACACGCCTCGTGGGCCTGGTCGGACCCGTCGACCGGGATCAGAATATGCTTGCCCATAGTTGTATATTCACAGGGAGTTACTGTCAACGTTTGGGGTTAATGTCAGGATGTTTTCAGAAGGGGTAGCACCGCAACCAGTACAGCGAGCGTGACCCGTATCAGTAGAACGCGACTGGCGTGCCGACGCTCTCTTCGTCGGCGGCCTCGACCTTTTCTAAGGCGTCTGCAAAGTCTGCCGCCGTGACATCGGTGCGGCCGTCTCGGATAGCAAACATACCGGCTTCGGTCGCGAGACTGGCCAGTTCCGCACCGGTGAATCCACCCGTCTTGTCGGCCCACTCGGCGAGGTCGACCTGCTCGTCAAGGCTCATCTCCTGGGTGTGGATCTCCAGAATCCGCTCGCGGCCCGCACGATCGGGTTCAGGCACCTCGATGAGACGATCGAAGCGGCCGGGCCGGAGGATCGCCCGGTCGAGCATATCGAAGCGGTTGGTCGCGGCGATAATCCGGATCTCCCCGCGGTCCTCGAAGCCGTCCATCTCACTGAGCAGTTGCATCATCGTCCGCTGGACCTCAGCGTCCCCGGAGGTTTTCGATTCGGTGCGCTTGCTTGCGATCGCGTCGATCTCGTCGATGAAGACGATCGCCGGCTCCCGTTCGGCGGCCAGCTCGAACAAGTCACGGACGAGTTTCGCGCCCTCGCCGATGAACTTCTGGACGAGTTCCGAGCCGGCCATCTTGATGAAGGTGGCGTCGGTCTCGTTGGCGACGGCCTTCGCGAGCATCGTCTTGCCCGTGCCAGGCGGGCCGTGCAGCAGGACGCCGCTGGGCGGATCGATCCCGACCTCGCGGAACTGCTCGGCGTTGAGTAAGGGTTCCTCGACGGCTTCTCGCACTTCGCGGATCTGGCTTTCGAGCCCACCGATATCGTCGTAGGTTACGTCCGGCGAGCCGTCGATCTGCATTGCCTGCGTTCGGGCGTCTTTCTCGCTGTCCAGGGTCTGTTTGACTGTAAAGGAGTCGTTGATTGCCACGCGGTCGCCGGCTTCGATCTCCGAGCGGAGTTGGGGTGAGACTTCGGTCAGGACCTCCTGGTTGTTTCCGTGCTGTTTGATAACGACGCCGTCGTCAAGCAACTCTTCGGTCGTCGCGATGTACAGCGACGAGGTCTTGAGCGTCTCGTTTTGCCGTTCGAGCGTGTCGACCTGTTCGACCAGGTCGTCCTGGCGCTCTTTGGCTGCGGTCAGTTGCTGTTGTAATTCGCGGTTCACCCGTTCGACCTCTGTGAAGTGTTCCTGTAGCGCCGCCAGGCGTTCGGACGGCGACATATCGGGGTCGAGGTCGAGAGTGGGTCGGTCCGGAAGCGAGGGACTGCGAGACATTTGATATCGGTAGTAGTCGATACAGGGAAAAGTGCCTTTGGGTCGCGGTTGCAGGTTTGATACCGGGTCTACAGCAGCGATTCCATCTCTGCGAGGTACTCGCTGTAGACGTCGGTAGCGGCCTCGATCGGATCGGGTTCGGCCATATCGACGCCGGCGTCCCGGAGCAGTTCGAGCGGGTACGCACGTGACCCACGCGAGAGGAAGTCGTTGACGTATCGGTCGGCTGCGTCAGGGTCATCATCGTCGAGAATCGACTCGACCAGCGCGACTGCCGCCGAGATCCCTGTGGCGTACTGATAGACGTAAAAAGCCCGGTAGAAGTGTGGAATCCGCATCCACTCACGGGCGATGCGGTCGTCCAGTTCGGCTGGCTCGTAGTATTCGCCCTTGAGGTCGCCGTAGAGTTCATCAAGTCGCTCGGCAGTCAGGGCCTCGCCGGCCTCGGCGAGTTCGTGGGTCTGCTGCTCGAACTCCGCGAACATCGTCTGTCGGAACAACGTTGAGCGGAACCGCTCAAGGTACTCATTGAGGACGTGTCGTCGCAACCGATCGTCCTCGACGGTCTCAAGCAAATGATGGGTCAGCAGCGTCTCGTTGACTGTCGAGGCGACCTCCGCGGTGAAGATCTCGTAGTCGGCGTAGACGTAGGGTTGCTCCTCGCTGGTGTACTCGCTGTGCATCGAGTGGCCCAGTTCGTGGGCCAGGGTGTACATCGACTCGACATCGTCCTGGTAGTTCATCAGGATATACGGCTGGGACTCGTAGGTGCCTCCGGAGTAGGCCCCGGACTGCTTGCCAGTAGTCTCGTAGACGTCGACCCACCGCGAATCCAGCCCTTCCGACAGGCGGGACTGATAGTCCTCGCCCAGCGGCGCGACGGCCTCTGTGACGTATTCACAGGCCTGTTCGTATTCGATCTCGGGGCTCTCAGTTTCGGTTAGTGGGACGTACAGGTCCCACATTCGCAACTCCTCACCGTCGATGACCTGCCGTTTCAGGTCGGCGTGGTGATGCAGCGTCGCAAGGTTGTCCCGGACGGTCTCGACGAGCGTGTCGTAGACCTCGGTCGGCACGTTCGGCCCGTTCAGTGCGGCCTCGCGGGCAGTCTCGTAGTTCCGTGCTCGCGCGCTCTTGACGTCGGTCTTGACGCTGTTTTTGTGTGCCGCGCCGACTGAGTTGCGGACGGTCTCCCACTCGTCGTAGAAGGCCTCGTACACGTCCTGGCGGAATCCGCGGTCCTGGCGCTTCTGTAGAGTAGTGAAGTTGTTGAGCGTGATCTCGACGGGCTCGCCCTCGGGGTCTTCCACGCTGGGGAATGTCATATCCGCGTTCGTCAGCATATTGTACACCTCCGAGGGCGCTCCGAGGACCTCGCCCATCTCCGCGAGCAGTTCCTCGACCTCGGCCGAGCGAGTGTGTTCTTTCATCCGGAGAATGTCGTCGAAGTAGTGCTCGTAGTCGGCCAGATCCGGCTCGTCCTCGATCATCGCCTCGATCTCCTCGCGCGTGCAGGACTGGATCTCCGGGTCGAGGAAGCTCGCGGCGCTGCTGGCTTCGGAGTGCAGCGACTGCGCGCGGGCGAACAGCGCCTGGTAGTCGCTGTCTCGGGTGTCCTCGTCGCGGCGCATCCGGGCGTAGGCGACGACGTTCTCGACCTGTCGCATCACCGTCTCGAAGGTCTCCAGGGTTTCGAGTAACGTGGCAGCGTCCTCGGTCGCTCGCCCCTCGTAGGCGGCCAGGTCCTCGATCCGCTCGCTGGCGTCCTCGAAGGCGGCTTCCCACTCCTCGTCGTCAGCGTACAACGCTTCCAGTTCCCAGGTATATTCCGTCTCGATGTCGCTCCGTTCGGGCACCGAACTCATAGGCCGGCCTTGGGACGGCGGGGTCCTAAGACTGCCGGCTATGCCCTCCGAGAAACGTGGACGCTACGAGGTCTGACTGTCGAGCGTCGCCACCGCCGCGACGGCCGCGACGAGCGCCAGCACGATCGCCACGACCGCCCGATCGGGCCCGACCGAAAGCGGCCCGAGCAGGTAGCCGACGCCACTCGCCACTGCGATCCCGACGACTCCGACGGCGACGGCCGCGACTGCGTGGACTGTCTCGACTACGTCGTCGGTGTCGTCGCCGACGGTCACACCGAGATACGTCGCCTGTTCGCCGAACTCCCAGGCCAGCACGGCGACTGCGACGCCGACGAACACGACGACTGCCGGGGCGCCCTGTTCGGCCGCGACGATCGATCCGAGTAGGACGAGCGCGCTCCCGATCAAAAAGCCGCTCGTCCGTTCTGCGGCCAGACCGGCCACGACGGCGGTTTGCGTGAGGATGAACACGACGAAAGGCACCACGATGCCGACAAGGGCCAACAGCCCGACCAGGACGGCCGCCGGACCGACCGCCGACGATAGATCCGTCGCAGCCCCGCTCGGCAGCACCGACGTGAGAGCGTCAGGAACGAGCAACGACAGCAATCCGAATCCCGCGGCGACGAGAACGGCACCGGTCACATCAGTTCCGGTGGCCATCGGATCCTGCAGCGGCCGAAAGAGGGTATCCTGAACGAACGCACCGACGCGGACGGACAGGGCGACGGCGACGAGGACGCCGATCAGGGCGTGTGCAAGGCCGGACGCGAACAGTATAACGACGAGCCGACCGACCGGCTCGGCCGACAGCAGGACCGCCTCGACAGTCCCGCCCAGCAAGAACACGCCGACCGCCTGCACACCCGCGACGATCCAGTGGTCGCGAACCCAGGTGTGGACGGCGCGAAGGGTTTCGTGGACGGACCGCCCGCCGACCGTCACAGCTATCGTCTGTCGAACACGCTCGGTGCCGAGCCGCTCGTCGAGTTCGCGCTGGGCCCACAACAACGAGACGACGAGCGCGTACACTACCAGCTCGAAGGCGACCAGCGCGATGCCGAATCGCCAGGAGAAAAGTACGGGAAGCCAGGCCACGCCACGCGAGACCGTCGTCGAGAGGAGTATCCCCTGGACGAACGCAAAGAGGAGAGCAGCAACCACGAAAGTAGCCCGGGATCGCCGGTAGACACTGGTAAACGCGCCGGCGTGCGGTCCGTAGATCGCGCCGTGGCCGGCGAGTCCGACGAGGACGAATCCCGCGATCGGCAGACCGAGGAGCGCCCGAGCGGTCGGATCGAGATGCGCCAGTGCCAGAACCACAACCAGCGCACCGAGCACGAACCCGATCGTCGAGACCGCGCGTTCGGTTCGCGCCACGTCCGAGCGGTCGACAGCAAGCGATCGCGCGGCTCTGACGAGCGCGAGCGCTCCGAGCAGCGCGAGGAACGCGACGCCCGGCACGCCGGCGACGAAGCCGTGGACGACCACGAGCGCAGAAACGAGCGCGGCGGCCAGTCGACTGGTGAGCCAGGTCGGCTGTCGATCGGGCGCGGTCATCGTGACCACCTGTGCTGGGCACGTTCGAGCGTCGCGGACAGCGGTTCGTCGGTCGACCAGTCGACGACGCGCAGCCCCCGGCGCCGCAACGCCCTGAGCCGCTCGTGGCGTTCGATCCGGGCGATTGCCCGCCCGGGCGAGCCGCCGGACGTGACATCCGGACTAAGAACCGTCACGTCGGTGCCATCGGCCTGCAGCGTCCGGACGAACCGACGGGGCGCGTCATCGAGCAGCGGCGACACGAACACCACCTGTTCCCGGCCCGACAGACGCTTTCGAAGCCATTCGACCGGGATGCCACCGCCGTCGGTCGCGAGTAGCGGACTCCAGACGCTGTCGTCGTCTCCGTCCCGCTGCGATCGGCGATCGGAGTCGTCATCCACCCCACCGAAAAACTGCTTGTCGATGTCCATCAACGACTTCGAGCCGCCACTGCCGGTCGACTCGGACTGGCTCGGCGGCCGGCGGAAAAACTCCTCGAGTTGCTGGCGTTGATACCGACCGCGCGACGGCCGCTCGTAGGCGCGGCGCGTCAGTAACGCGCCTCCGACGGCGTTCGACGCGGCCAAAAGCGCGTCCGCGATACGGACGGCAGCGTGACGGCCCAGCGCGACCGCGTCCGGGGTAAACTCGCTTCTGGCCCTCCGGGAGACCGACCTGTCGTCGACGACGACCACGACCGTCCCGGCCTGGGTCCGTCGGAACTGGACGGTGCGGGGTTCCCCGGTCCGTGCCCAGTGGTTCCAGTCGATCCGGCTGAGCGGATCGGTCGAGTTGTAGGCTCTGGTCGCATAGAACTCCAGTCCGTGACCGCCGGCGTCGGTTTCGATCCGGCCCTCGTACGGCGTCGTCTGCCCGGTCGTCGGCATCGTCTCGACCGGATCGTGACACGCGAGTCTCGTTTCGAGGTCGACCACGTGCGTCCGTTCGGCGTCGCCGCTGACGTTGCGGGCCCACAGCGACGCGGTCCCGAAGGCGTGCTTGCCACGGAACGCCTCGACCGTGTAGGTGGTCGTCGCCGACTCGCCGGGTTCGAGCGTGACACAGAGTCGTGGCGAACCACTGACGACGCGCAACGACTCCGGAACGCCGTCGACTGCCCGCAACTCGGCCAGCGGCCGATCACCGATGTTTTCGACGGTGAGCGCCACGCGAACCCGCTCGCCTGGCGCGGGCGATTCAGTCGAGACGGTCCGCTCGACATCGACGTTCAGGGCGGGCGAACGCGTCAGCGACGCGTAGATCGAAAAGCCCGCCGGAACGATCGCAGCGAGCACCAGCGTCGGGTTCGAGAGGACGAACCCCAGCCCACCGAGCAGAAAGGCAACGGGTACCCCGACGTTCCAGTGACCGTCGCGTTCGAGAGTCGCGTCGGCCGTCGTGACCGTGGCCCGCTCGCGCGTCGCGGTATCGGCTGTCGACGGTTCGAAGCGCGCCGAGGGCGTCGAACCGCTGGCGCCGAGTTCGGAATCGAGATCATCGGGGGACGACTGCGTGTCGTCCGGCAGGTCCGCGATGCGCTGGAGTTCGGCGACGGTTCGCTCGACGCGACGTTCGAAGCTCTCGCCGCTCGCCCAGTCCCGAAGCCGAATCCGCGGTGGCAGTTGCGTGCGATCGCCCTGGAACAGCGCCTCCACGCGCGGGTCGTCGCTCCAGGAACCGTCCTCAACGCGTTCGCGGGCGGCCGGTGGCGCAACGTTCTCGGCATCGGAGAGTACGTCGACGGCCGTTTCTTCTAGATATCGAACGACCGTTTGTCGGTGGGCCGCTCGAACGTTTTCGTTGCGGTTCGGCGCCGTCGCTTTCGCGTACTGCGCGTCGATGTGGTCGCCAGGGAGTCTCGTATCGTAGCCGGTCGCTTCCTCCGGCGGCTGATCGAACGGTGGCTCCCCGCCGCGGTGGGCCGCCACGCGAGACCCGTAACGAACGCCGAGGGCCGCGAAGACGCCCGCTAGCACGAGCAGCAGCATCGACCCTTCGAGCGTCTGACCGTACTGTGTGACGACTGCGGGCGACTGGGGCAGCAGGACGACCGCGATCGCCGCCGCGAGCGTCAGAGCCCCCAGCAGAGACAGTGCTATGTGTTTCGTGGACCGAGAGATCATTGGTCGTCCTCCCAGTAGGACCGCAACTCCGCGAGCGCGGACAGCGCCGTTTCGGTGTGTTCGTCCGTCCGGTCGCTGCTGCCGTATCGGATCTCCCGGAAGATGGCTGTCAAACGCTCGACGGGGTCTCGAGGCCAGTCGCGCTCTATCGCGGCGTCACGAAGCTCGGCGGGCGTCTTCGCGAACTTGTCGGAGACCGGG
>JBEQBN010000010.1:0-15045 GCA_041639775.1 Halapricum sp. | reverse complement strand
AACTTTTCCACAGTGTGTCGTCGACCGCACTGTAGATTCCCGACGGCGTCCGTGCCGAGAAACTGTAGTGGTTGAGACCATCACTGATCTCTCCGGGTTCCGGTAGCCAGGAACTGACCGCCGAGAACGATCCCGTTGAGCCGTCGTCCCCGCCCAGGAACGGAACGCTGTTACACCCTGCAAGTCCCATCGCCGAGGCGGTTGCCGCTGCGCCGGTCGCTTTCAGCATCTCGCGTCGTTTCATAACATTTCGCTAATCATATCCCTGTTATATAACTATGGTGGAACTGACATCATTGTGCATTGCGGAACCGTCTCTCGTATCTTCTCCTCTCCGTTGCCAGCAGTATGAGTTCGAGGCCATAATCTCGACCTCGCTGTCTGCAACAATCCTGACCGACAACTAATTCCGGTTTCCCCCATATCACTGTCTATGGAGCGAGCACCAGGTGGATCACCGGTCGGCGTGGACGACCCCTACGCGCACGTCGATCGGTGTGACCACATCACTGACGACGGTCGGTGTCGGTGGGCGCTCGAACACGACTCCCGTGATCCGGCGTTCGTCGCCGACCGGCGTCGGAACGACTTTCGCTGTCCCGTCGTCGCCCCTGATGCGGATTTCGCCCCGGGTTCATCCGAACCACAGCACGGCGACTGGTCGTGGTCGGACTGTCCCCATTTCCGGTCGCTGACGGACGGTCGAACCTGCCGCCGCTGTGGTCTCGAAGAGCGGCGTCTCGCCCACGACGATGCGCGACCGCTACTCGAGGAGCATCATCTCTCGTATGCCGATCGCGAGGACGGCCCGGGCCACGAGATCACCGTCTCGCTCTGTCGGTGGTGTCACGCGAAGGTCCACAACTCCTGGGCCCGGATCGACGACTCGGCACAGCCCGACCCGGACGCGCTGGCCGTCGCCGAAACGCGAAAACACAGAGAAACTGAGGAACTGTCTTTTGAGTCCGCGAACGAACGGTTCGACTACAAGTAGCGGTTGACGATGCTGACGACGCGGTTTCGCAACCCTTCTTCGCCCTCGACGCTCCCGTCTGCGCTGACAACGTATTCAGTCCCGTATTTCTCGACAGTAAGCGTCGCTGTCTCGGCGTCTTCGGTCACCTCGAAGCCGTTCTCTTCGAGACGGTCCGTGATTGTCCCGAACTCCTCGGGGACCGATGCAGTGTCGGCCTCCTCGTCAACGACTGTCAGCCGACCCTCGGGAAATCCGTAGTAGTCGACATCGCGCTCGCGCACGCCGTCAAACAATTCTTCGGGAGACACGTCCTCCCAGTCCGGCCACTCCTTCGTGAGTTGGTCGAGAAACGCGATCACGACGAGCTGCTCGTCCGGGTCGTACTCCGGGTTGGACTCGGCGGTCGTGTAGGTCTCGCCGTCGACCTCGTACTCCCAGTCCGCGATCGTCTTCTCCTCGGGCTGGTGGACGACGACGGCCTCGTCTGGATCGTCGTCCTCGCGGTCAAGCACCCGTGTCCCTTCGTTCATCGGTACTCTCTCGGTGGCTCTCGTACTTTGTCTTTTCCGTCGATCGCTTTCCGCGGGTATTTACCTGCCAGTCGTGTATCACTGCCCAATGACCCGCATCGACGTCGTGGACAACCACGGCCAGTTCACGCATCTGGAGCAACGCGCGCTTCGTGACATCGGCGTCGAGGTTGAGTTGATCGACAACACGACTCCACCCGAAGAAATCGATGCCGACGGGCTCGTCCTCTCGGGCGGGCCGGATATCGAACGTGTCGGCGACTCCGCCGAGTATCTCGATCTCGATATCCCGGTTCTCGGAATCTGTCTGGGTATGCAACTCATCGCCGAAGAACGCGGCGGCACGGTCGGCTCCGGGGAGTACGGCGGGTACGCCGACGTGACCGTCGAAATCGACGATCCGTCCGATCCCCTGGTCGGCTCGCTCGCGCCCGAGACTCGAGTCTGGGCGAGTCACGCCGACGAAGTCAAATCGGTCCCTGAGGGATTCGTCCGGACGGCCCACAGCGACGTCTGTGGCGTCGAGGCGATGGCTAACACTGACGAGGATATCTACGGCGTCCAGTGGCACCCCGAGGTGGCCCATACCGAGCACGGTGACGTGGTCTTCGAGAATTTCCGATCGATCTGTGAGCAACGCAAGTGATTCCCGGCTCGCTCTGTTGTACTCCGTATCCGTCTATCGGTCACAATAGAGAGACGATCACATCAGTACGAGCCGAACACATCTTTTAACCTCTCGACAGTCAGCTATTCCAATAGATGACGACGACGCAGGGCAATCTGGCTGCGCTCTCACGGTTCGTCTTCCGGGCGCCCAGGTGGTACACGACGCTGGCGTTCGCGTTACTGATCGCGGCCGTCAGCGGCGTCGCCGCGTTCGACTCGGCGTTCGTTCTCGAGGACGCCTGGCAAGGGGTGTTCTTCCTTGGGATCCCCACTGTTGCCGCGAGCGTGCTGGTCCCGCCGATCGATCGCCGGCTCGGTGGCCGCCTCACCTACAGTCACTCCTCGTTGCTGGCGCTGGCAAACGAGTTGCTGGTCATCGGCGTGCTGACTCTCGCGGCTGTCGTCGCGCTGGGGACGCCGCTGGGACAGCCGTTCGTCTTCGACGCGCTGCTGTTGGGGCTGGCTATCGCCTTCGCAGTCTGGCTGCTGATCGTGGTCGCTGTCTCCCGACACCGGATGCTGATCGCTGTGATTCCGGCGAGTATCCAGACCGCCACGGCCGCGTCTTTGCTGTTCGTGTATACGGGGACGCTCCGGTATTTCGAGATCGGGGGGTCGCTATCCAACCGGCTGTTCTCGCGGGCGTCCCACGCGGATCTCCCGGTCGTCTTCCACCCGCAGGATCTCCTCGTACTAGCGCTTATCTGTTTCCTTTATGCCGGCGCAGTCTGGCTGTTTCTCGTTGTGATCGACCGGCCCTGGCGGCGCAGTCTGGACGTCAGCGTCCTGGCGTTCATCAGCGGGTTTCTGGGTCATCTCGTGGACGGCTCCCGTGAACTCGAGGATTTCTTCGAGGAGATCGGTGAGACGGCCGTCGTCCCCGTCTCCGTACTCTCCGTTCGCCGGGCGGACGGCTCCGAACGTGACCGGGAGAAGGCCCGGTTCGTCCTGCCGATGATCCATCCCGGGCCGATGGGCGACATCGGCGGCGGGAACCTCCCCGTCCGGATCGACGAGCACACCGAGGGGCTCGCGTTTCCGCCCCACGCCACCGCCGGACACGACTTCAATCTCGTCACCGAACGGGAGGTCGAGGCGCTCATTGACGCCGCCGATCGCGCCCACGACCGCATCGAGTACGCGAGCACGGCCACGGCCGGCCACCGCGTCGAGGCCGGGGACGCGACGGTGACCGGCCAGGCCTTCGGCGACGATCTGTTCTCGACGGTCACATTCGCGCCGGGATTCGCCGACGACATCGAGTTCGGCGTCGGCCTGTCCGCGATCGCCGGCGCCCGAACCAGCCACGAGGACGTTATGCTTGCGGACGCACACAACTGCAACGACGGGCTGACTGGCCCCGATCTCGGCCACGTCGTCCCCGGCAGCGAGCGGTCGTTCGATCTGATCGAGGGCGTCGAGGGGCTCGCCGACCGCCTGGCCGACGCGTCCCAGTCCCGGTTCGAGCTCGGGACGGCCCACGACGCGACGCCGTGGAGTGTCGAGGACGGTATCGGGTCGCTCGGGATCCGCGTCGCGCTCTTTCGGGTCGACGGTCACACCACTGCGTACGTGCTGATCGACGGCAACAATATGGTCCCCGGACTGCGCGACCGGATCCTCGCGGAGATCGACGGCGTCGACCTGCTGGAAGTGCTGACGACCGATACTCACGCCGTCAACACGATCGACGCCGAGAACCCAGTCGGCGAATCCGTCCCCGAGGACGAACTGATCGCGCTGATCGACGACCTCCTCGCGCAGGCCCGAGACGACCTCGAGGTCGTCGAGGCCGGGATGGCCACCGAACGGGCCGAAGTGACTGTCTTCGGCAACGATCGCACGGAGATGCTCGCGAGCACCGCCAACGCCGTCGTGACCCTCGGTGCGCCACTCGCCGGGGCGTTCATCGTCGTGGTACTCGCCGTCAGCGTCCTCCTGTTTTTCCTGACGTGAACTGCAGACGCCGCTCTCGATGGGTTGTCCAGCGCAGAAACGCCGAGGGAGCGATTTGAACAACGCGGTCACGGTCCTGCTCACTTCGCTGGCTCGCGGCTCCGCCGCTCGCCGTTCCGAGACGCTTCTTTCAGTCGCGTCTCGCTGCGCGGGCTGCGTGCCCTCTCGTTCAAATCTCCGTGCGTCGTGCTCACGACACGCAAAGCCGTCGCTCGCGGGCTACGGTCGGGAGAAACGCCGAGGGAGAGATTTGAACTCTCGAGTCCGTGAGGACACCTGCTCTCGAGGCAGGCGCCTTGGCCAGGCTAGGCTACCTCGGCTCACCAGTCTGTATCCGCGAGGGACTTGTATCGGTTTCGATCCACGCCCGGGCTGGCAACGACTGGCATTTCGATACCCTGAAGGGACGGGCCTGAAACAACGGGCGTATGGACGTTGCTGAAGCCAGTGCGGCCTGTGACTCGTTGCTCAGCGAGATCGAGGGGGCAGTCGTCACCGATCGGGAGTTTCTCGAGACGGTGCTGTTGGGTGTCGTCGGTCGGGGACACGTCCTGCTCGAGGACGTGCCCGGGACGGGCAAGACGCTGACGGCCCGGAGCTTCGCGACGGCGCTCGGGCTGTCCTTTTCCCGCATCCAGTTCACCCCGGATCTGCTGCCCGCCGACGTGACGGGGACACACGTCTTCAACGAACGCGACGGCTCTTTCGAGTTCAGCGAGGGGCCGATCTTCGCGAACGTCGTGCTGGCAGACGAGATCAACCGCGCCCCGCCGAAAACCCAGTCGGCACTGCTGGAAGCGATGGAGGAAGGGCAGGTCACCGTCGACGGGGACACCCACGAACTGCCCAAGCCGTTCTTCGTGCTGGCCACCCAGAACCCCGTCGAGATGGAGGGAACCTTCGAGCTGCCCGAAGCGCAGGTCGACCGGTTCGCGATCAAGACCGCGATGGGCTATCCCGACGAGGACGGCGAGTTCGAACTGTTGCGACGGCGCGCCGGCCGCACGGAGCAGAGCCCCACCGTCGAGACGGTGCTCGATCCCGAGTCGGTACAGGACCTTCGAACGACGCCGGAGTCGGTGACCGTCGAAGAGGACGTGCTGCAGTACCTGGCTCGACTCACTCGCAAGACTCGCGAGCATCGCTTCGTCGAGGTCGGCGTCTCCCCACGCGGGACGCAGCGACTGTTTGAAGTCGCACGCGCTCGCGCGACGATCACTGGTCGGGAGTTCGTCACGCCGGACGACGTCAAGCGAGTCGCGCAACCGGCGCTCGCGCACCGGCTCGTGCTCACGCCGGACGCGCGGGTCGAAGACGTTCACAAATCCGCCGTGATCGAGGACGTACTCGACAGCGTCGAAGTCCCGACGGTCTAACGTCTCGCTCGTCGGTTCACCGTCCGAGCGCGAGCACGACCAGCACGACTCCGAACACGAGCAGCGAGAGCGCGATCTCGGGCTGGCCCGCACTGGCGAACAGGTAGACGCTGTACCCGGCGACTGCGACGGTGAGCGTGACCGTGCTCACCGCCGCGGCGTGTACGATCTCGGCTCGCTCGCCCGCGCCGGTCCGGAGCTGTCCGGCCATCGAGATGGCGTTCTCGCCGACGTCCCAGGCCAGCACCGTTCCGATCATTGCGACGACGACCGCTTCCGGAGCGCCGCCGCCCGCTCCGGCGAGCACGACGCCCGCGAACAACAGCGCCATACCGCCGGCCAGGATCGCTCGCGACGTGCGATAGACGCCCGCGATCGCCACGGGGACACCGGCAATCGCCGCGACGCTTCCGCCCAGCAACGCACCGATGGCGGCGACTGTCCCCGTGAGTCCAGTCAGGACGAGCCCGGTGGTTGAGGGCGTGCGCTCGACGCTCATCGCGACCACCGCCGTTGTGCCCGGCTGATGGCGATCCCGAGCGGTTCGCTTCGTCGCCAGTCGATCACTCGCACGTCCGCGTCTCTGAGCCGCGACAGCCGAAGCCGTCGCTCCAGATGGGCGACGGTCTGCCCGGGCGTGGCCGTCGCCGTCGCGTCCGGTGCGACGACCGTCATCGGGTAGCCATAGGCGTGCAACCGGCGTGCCATCGAGACCGCAGTGTCGTCGGCCAGCGGGGAGAACAACACGAGTTGCGCGTTTTTCGGCAGCCGTTTCCGGAGTCGTCCCATCGCGAGCACCGGATAGAACGTCTCGTCGCTGCCCTCGGTGAACGCGCTCTCGGTCGTCAGCAACCGCTTGGCCAGCGCCCAGTGGCCGTGTCCCGCGCCGGGGGCCAGCCAGCAGTCCGCCGCTCCGAGCGCCCCCAGTCCGACCCGGTCGTCGCTGTCCAGGCGACTGTGGAACACGTCCGCGATCGCGCCGAGACTCCGCTCAATCGCGCTGTGGGCGTCACGCTCCGGCGCGACGAACGCGTCGCTTCGGGCGTCGAGCAACAGCACGACCGTCGCGGCGTGCTCCTCCCGGAACTGCATTGTCGCCGGCTCGCCGCCGCGTGCGACCCGGTTCCAGTCGATCCGTTTGAGCGGGTCCCCGGGTCGGTACTCCCGGATAGAGTGAAACTCCAGGCCGCTGCCGCCGACGTCGGTGACGACGCGGCCGACATTGGGGCTCGTCTTCGACCGGACCGGCACCGAGAGATCGCCCGTCGGCTTGGGTTCACACCGCAGCCGCATCTCCCCGGACGCGCCGAGGTGCCCGACGCCCTCGACGTTTCCACTCGCGTCACGCGACACGAGCAACCCGTCCTCGAAGGCGTGCTCACCGCGCTCGGCTTCGACCACGTAGGCGAACCGTGTCGACGCACCTGGTTGGAGTGCCGTCCCGTGACGCGGCGACCCGTCGACGACGGTCAGACCCGGCGGGACGCCGTCTATGTACCGGAGATCGAACCCCATCCGATCGCCGACGTTCGTGACCGTCACCGTCACGCGAACTCGCCCGTTCGGGTCCGGTTCGGTGTCGTCGATCGTCCGCTCGATTTCGAGCTGTGGCGTCGGCGTCGATCCGACGTATCTGAGTGCCAGTGGGCCGAGTCCGACCACACCGGCCAGCACCAGTGTGCCCGCGTCGAGCAAGACACCGATCCCGACCGCCAGTAGCGTGAGTGCGGTCACGATCCGCAGACGGCCCGTCTCTCGGATCTGCGAGTCGACCTCCGATAGCCGTCCGACCCACCCCTCGTCGACCGTCGATCGGGCGCCGGCCTGTTCGGGGCCGCCCCAGTCCCGATCTGTCACGCCCAGCCGGTCCGCGATCGCGTCGATCGCGTGGCGGGCCTGTGTCACGAGCGCGTGCTCGCCCGTGAGGCGCATCCGCAGTCGCTCGCTCCGTGAGAAGGGTGTGCTCGACTGGAAGAAACCGGCTGCGATCCGGTCGTCGGTCCAGTCGCCGGATTCGACGGTCGCCTCCCGATCTTCAGGAGCCACTGCCGTTCGTGTCAACACCGAATTCAATACGGTTCGCAGACGCTTTCGGACCGCACTGATTCGCTTGTACCGACCGAGTGGCCCGTCCGCCGTCGTGCCGGTGAGATCCGCGTCGACCGATGTTCCCGGCACGCTGACCGTCGATCGGTACTCGACCAGCGGCGGATCGAATTCCGATCGCTCGCCGCGCAGGTAGTTGACGCTCAGCGACAGCGCCGCGCCGATTCCGACCAGCGGCATCAGATACGCGAGTAACAGTACCGGATCGAACGCCGGCGCGAGACCCGGATCATAGATGAAGACGATCGCCAGCACGACCGCGAGCGATCCGACGACGATCAGTCCCAGCGTCGACCCGGAGAGGCTCTCGGTCGCTGCTCGTTCACTCATCGTTGCCCCCGGCGTACGTTCGCTGTATGCGCCGTAGCGCCTCCTGAGATCGCTGTTCGCGCTCCGGCGTCGGCTGTCGATTCCCGTAGCGCACCTCCTCGAAGACGCGAGTCAGCTCCCGGACGTCCTCGTCGGACATCCCGGCTTCGATCGCGATCTCGGCAAACTCTTCGGGGGTCGTCGTCCGCGGCTGGGCGACGTCCAGCGCGTCGGTCATCTCCCGCCAGGCTCGATAGATCGCGTTTTCGAGATCTGATTCCGCTTCGAGCCGGTCGGCGGCTCGTCCGGCCGCCTGTCCGACCGCCTGCACGGACGACGGCTCGTCGGTTTCGTCCGTTCCTTCCTCGAGTGCGATGTCGACGTCGGTACCGGAGTACCGATAGACTGCCGCGGCCAGCAATACCATCGCCAGCCCGACGATGCCGAACAGCAGTGGGGTAGCCTCGGTACCGCTCCGTGGCGAGTCCGACGTCGCCTCGCCGCCGGTCCCGCCGCCGCCACCACCGTCTGTCCCGTTTTTCGGCTCCATCTGGACGCCGCCCATCTCCGGCACCGTGTCCATAAGCGCTCCCAGCACGAGCAGGCTGACGACAGCGACGACGCCGATGACTATCGCGAAGCCCACGGCTCGACGAGGCGTGAGCCACCTTGCAAACATCACAAGCGTGGTCAGCAGTCCGACAACGAAGACGATCACCCCGAGGACCACGAGCAGTCTGCTCTCGCCGCTGTCCGTCCCGGAAGACGACCCCGGAGCGTCGGACGCCCCCTCGTTATGTTCGCCCGTGGCCTCACCGGGTCCAGTCCCCGGGTCCGAACTCGACGGCGTTGATACCGTCGCCGCAGCGATTGCAAGCCCACCGACGCTCAGCAGGACCACTGCCACGACGAGAAGCTGGTTGGTATTCACTCACGGCCAGTTTCGTGTCTCCTCCGTTTCGGTTTATCGGTCTCCGTCAGCGCCTCCGTCTCACAGCGGTAACAGCGCGGAAGCCCACCGGCGTTAGCCGTCCCTAGAGCGCTTCGCGTTTCGGTGGGCTGCACAAGACCCTCGGTCTTGTGAACATAGGAGAAAGCGCGTAAGCTCCGCGAAACAATCTACTCCAGCTGTGTGTCACACGTCCGTCCGACAATTATCAGAAAACACTCAAATGTTTCCGCAAGAGTAGTCAGTTTGCGTATGTTTACTCTCGATATTATCATCAACGTTTTTACCCATATCGCAAGACTCCGGCTGGGTACTTCTGGGATCACCGGTTGTTCGTAAACGATCCTCGTGGTCTGCGTTGGACAGACGACTGATTTTCCAGCGGACGATCGAGGCGGTGGATCGTTACTGTAGTCGACTCATTCATCGATCCACTTTGTCGCCCGGATGTCGTAACTCCCACATTCCGGACAGGAATAGTACTGCACCGAAAACTCCCCCCCGCAGGACATACACTGGTATGGACGTGTCTCTGTATCTCCTCTCGCGAACCACGTCGCGCGATCGAGGACACCCATCACTCTCTGTCTGGGCAGACACGGGGAAGTCACAAAAAAGGACCTGACTGTTTACGGTGCCGCAGTCTGGCGATTCGGGGTCGAATCGCCGCCGGCCCTCTTTGCTCGCAGTCGCCAGCAAAGTAGGTCTCCCCTTTCCGATTTGTACTCCGTTCAGTCGTGGGGACTCTCTGGCTCAAATCGGCTCGGTTGCATATACTTCCCGCTTGCCAGTCGGTTTACGGAAAAGCAGTCCGCCCTCCCCGATTTGAACGGGGGACAAGTCGATCTACAGTCGACTGCTCTACCAGTCTGAGCTAAGGGCGGGCGTGTCCCAACGTAGTCCGCCTGGCAGACTTAAGGATTATTATTCAGGTCGGTGATTGGGAGGGCCTGACGCCAATTGTTATACCGCTATGGGACGAACTTTTCGTCGATGAAGGCACTCGAGTCGTGTCACTACTGCGGTGAGAAACTCGCCACTGGCGGTCGATCCGCTGTTTGTGATGCGTGTGAGACTGGTTTTCATCTCGACTGTGCCGATCGGGCCGGTGAACTCACGATCGACGTCGATTCCCGTCTGCTACGCTCGGACACCTACGAGATCGAGTGTCCCGAGTGCGAACACCGCTGGAAACCAGGTTTCAATCCCGATGAGTGGCTTAGCTAGGATATGACGCCCGTCAGACAGTCGGGAAGATTGAAATAGTTCGACTGACAACGTGTATGACGAGTCGGATGAGCAAGATCACGTTCCGCGCGGACGACGACCTCATCGCCCAACTCGAGGAGTTCGACGCCTCCAAGAGCGAAATTATGCGTGAGGCCCTGCGCGCGTACCTCGGTGAGACCGCGGCCGAACGCGAACACCCTGCCGAGTCTCCTCAATCGAAGTCCGTGTCCGACGAGGCCGACAGTCTCGACGAACTCGTCGCCGAACGCGTCGATACCCTCGTCGCGGAACGGCTTGAAACGGCGTTTACACCCAGTCAGCCCCAAGATATCAACGTCAACATCACTGTCGACGGGGCTGACGCCGACGCCCAGCGCGAGACGTCACACGCGGAGTCGACTCGCGACTCCGCCGAGCGTAAGACAGACGTTTCCGAGGACGACGATCAGCGTAACACGTGTGCACAGTGTGGCGAAACCCTGTCGCAGTCCGACGTTTACTGTCCCAACTGTGGAGAGAAAGCGTCTCACCGAGTCTTCTGTGAGTGTGGCGATGAACTCCGATCGGACTGGGCGTTCTGCCCCAGCTGTGGCCGCCGCACTCCCGCGGCGGACGTCCTCGATAACACCTAATGTCTTGAAAACACGCGTTAAACACCATCTAAATGTGTAAACGGGAAACTGTCATACACTATCCCTAACCTTTATTATCCCTTGGTCTGTGGTACTTTGTGCGTAAGACGGTCGTCTTACACAGTGGTCGTGGAACCGACCATCACGTCGCTTCCGTGCGATTCCACTGTGTAAACGTCGAGTGAACGCGAGTTCACAACCGTCTTACCCAAAAGGGGAACGACAAATATGGAGCGTGTGACACTACGGATTCCGAAACAGCAGATCGAGGAAGTCGAGCGAATGGTCGAGACGGGAGAGTACCCCAACCGGAGTGAGGCGATCCGGTCGGCCGTTCGTGAGATGATCAACGAAGAGGGCACCGAGCAGGAGCGCCCCTCTGAAAAACGCAAGCGCCGAACCTGGGCGAAGGTGTAACGATGCAGGATATCGTCAACGACGCCCTCAAGAACGCAGAGGCCGAGCAGCGGTCGATGGAAGACGCGGACGGCGGCGAGTTCGGTGACCCTCGGATCGTCATTGTCGGTTGTGGCGGCGCCGGCAACAATACTGTCAATCGACTCTACAACATTGGTGTCGACGGCGCTGACACGATCGCGCTGAACACTGACAAACAGCACCTGCAGATGATCGAGGCCGACACGAAAATCTTGGTCGGCAAGTCCCTGACTAACGGACTCGGCGCCGGTGGCGACCCCGGGATGGGCGAGCGTGCCACTGAGATGGCCCAGGGAACGATCAAGGAAATCCTCGGCGACGCGGATCTCGTGTTCGTGACCGCCGGAATGGGCGGTGGCACGGGCACTGGAGCGGCGCCCGTCGTCTCGAAAATCGCCAAAGAGCAGGGCGCGATCGTCGTCGGTATGGTATCGACGCCGTTCAACGTCGAGCGTGCCCGCACGGTCAAAGCCGAGGAAGGCCTGGAGAACCTCCGCAACGAGGCCGACTCGATCATCGTTCTCGATAACAATCGGCTGCTGGATTACGTCCCGAACCTCCCGATCGGCAAGGCGTTCTCGGTGATGGACCAGATCATCGCCGAGACGGTCAAGGGTATTTCCGAGACTATCACCCAGCCGTCGCTGATCAACCTGGATTATGCGGATATGACCGCGATTATGAACCAGGGCGGCGTCGCCGTGATGTTGGTCGGCGAGACCCAGGACAAAAACAAGACTGACGAAGTCGTCAAGGACGCGATGAACCACCCGCTGTTGGATGTCGACTATCGCGGTGCCAGCGGCGGCTTGGTCCATATCACCGGCGGCCCCGACCTCACGCTTAAGGAGGCAGAGGGTATCGCCGAGAAGATCACCGATCGGCTGGAAGCCGACGCCAACGTCATCTGGGGCGCCCGGATCCAAGAAGAGTACAAGGGCAAGGTGCGGGTTATGGCGATTATGACCGGCGTCCAGAGTGCTCAGGTTCTTGGCCCCTCGACGCAAAAACAGGCCGACAAGTCACGGCAGGCCATCAGCGATCCCGATGAGGTCGATTTCGACGCGAGTCAGAACGTCGAGAGCAGTACGGCTGGCTTCGGCGAGACTGACGGTGGCCGCAGCGACCTCGAACGGAACAACGGTCTGGACGTCATCCGAACTGACGACTGACCGGCACTCGCCCAAACAACTTGCGACGCACACACGCCGTCCATCGAGGGGTGGTGCGGCGTGCCGACTCCTGTTTTTTCCGGCGACTACGACGTTTCTTCTAGCGCTTCGACTAATGCGCATTTTCGACAGACGTCACGAGCAGTCGGCGCGCCACAGCGCTCACACTCACCGTATTCTTGGCGTCGTTCGCCGTATGCGTCTGCGGCCAGCGCGGCGAGTTCCTCGTAGCCGGCCATAATCGAGTGACGCGTCCCGGGGTGGTTCTCTTCGAGGTCGAGCAGCAATTGCTGTATCTCGCCACGAAAGGCCTCCTCGGCGTGGGGGCACTCGGTGATGTGGGCAGGCAACTCCTTGAGTTGTGCGTACAGCGCGACTTCTTTCTCGGGGACGTCTCGAAGCGGTTTCGCGCGCGGGACGTGATGGTCTTGGTTGGTCCGTTCTTCAAGCGGGCCGAGGCTGGCGTCGAAGTGTTTTGCGATCTGCTCGATGTCGCCCTCAAGGACGTTCATCAGTGCGGTCTCGGCCTCGTCGTCGAGGTTGTGACCGGTCACCATCAGATCGGCGTCGAACGCCTCGGCATATTTCGAGAGGAGGTCCCGACGGAATACGCCACAGTACGCACAGGGTGCCATATTCTCCGGGTCGTCCTCGGCGACGTCGTCCATTCGCACGCCGAACTCCTCGGCGTAGCTGACGGTCTCGTGTCGAATGTCTAACTCGGTGGTCAACTCCTCGCAGGCCTCCAGGCTCTTGTCACGATACCCCTCAATTCCCTCGTGAATGGAGAGCGCGACCAGCTCGATCCGCGGGTCCTTCGCGAAGGTGTCGTGGAGAATCTCCGTGAGGACGACACTGTCTTTCCCGCCAGAGAGACCGACCACCCACGTCGCCGGGTCCTCAGGGGTGGCCTTCTCGGGGACGAGTCCGTCCTCGCGGATCCGCCGGCGGACTCGCTTCTCGACGCTCCGGGTGAAATGATCCGCACAAAGATGGAGCCCCGAGTAGGCGGCGTGCATCACCGCCTCGGCGTCGCATTTGTCACAGTTCATCTGGCCGTCTTTACCGATACGGTCGTATCACGGTTTCGGCTTCGGAACCCACCAGTCCTCGAGAGAGTAGCCTCACTTGAAGGTTAGTTCGTCGCGGACAGTCCGTATGGCGTCCAGTAGCTCGGTCGGGTCGTCGTCGATCTCACCGGTCTGGGTGAGATGGCCCATCTTCCGGAGTTCGTACACCTCGTCTTTGCCGTAGTAATGGAGGTGACACCCGTCGGTTTCCAGCGCGCGGTCGACGTTCGACAGCGTCGCCCGGCGTCGATCGACGTCGCCCAGAATGTTTGTCGTCACTGTCGGACACCGCCGCTCGGTCGAGCCCAGCGGCCAGCCCAGCACGGCCCGAACGTGCTGTTCGAACTGTGAGGTCACACAGCCTTCGATCGTCCAGTGACCGGAGTTGTGCGGCCGCGGTGCGATCTCGTTGAGCAGGATCTCGCCGTCGCTCGTCTCGAACAGTTCGATTCCGTAGACGCCCCGTCCCGACATCTCCCCGAGTACGTCACGGGCGACCGCTTCGGCGCGCTCGATCGTCTCCTCGTCAGTCCGGGCGGGCGTGACCGTCTCCCGGAGGATTTCTTCGCGGTGGATGGTCTCGGTGACGGGGAACGTGTCGATCTTGCCGTCGCCTTTGACACCCATAACCGCCAACTCACGCTCGTAATCGACGAACTCTTCGACCATCGCGGGGCCGCCGATCTGCTCCAGGGCCGGCCGGACATCGCGTTCGTCCTCGACAGTGGCGGTACCGCGACCGTCGTACCCGCCCATACGGGCCTTAACCACGAGCGGATAGCCCAACTGCTCGGCTGCCTTCTCCAGGTCGTCTGCGTCTTCGACTTCACGAAACGCCGGGACGGCGATCCCGGCCGATCGCATCTGTCGTTTCTGGACCAGTTTGTCTTCGATCAACGACAGCGTCTCCGGACGGGGATGGACCGGCGTGTCCGTCTCCTCGCTGACGGTTCGCAGCATTTCGGGATCGACGAGTTCGATCTCGAAAGTCAGTACGTCGACTCGTTCGGCGAGCCGACGGACGGTATCCGGATCCCCGAATCCCCCGGGCAGTTGCTCGCGAGCGACCGGTGCGGCCGGCGCGTTCTCCGTCGGATCAGAGACGATCACGTCGACGCCGAGTGGCGCGGCGGCCTCGGCGAGCATCCGTCCGAGTTGACCGGCACCGACGATCCCCAGCGTCGGGCCTGGAAGCGTCGTCATATACCCGCGGGTATCCTGCCGGTAGCGAAAAACGTTGTCATATCGTCACTCTTCGAGCGCAGCCGGATCGAACAGGATCACGGTCTCGGTGCCGCTGGTGCGAAGCTCGTAGACTGAGTACTCATAGCCGCCGATCCCTTCGAGTTGTTGTGAGAGGATCGGGACCGATCGCTCGCGGGTGACGATGATCGGCGGGGGATCGCCGCTGACCCGATCGAGATCCAGAGAGTTTTGAACGCACGTGACGTTCGCGCCGGCAGCGTGGAGATACCACGACAGCGGCAGTCCGTTGAACCACTCCGAGGTCCCCATACACGCCGGATAGAAGTACCTGCTTTCGTCGTTGCCGACGAAGTAGTTCTCGTAGAGAAGGACGTCGGTCCCGTCGTTTTCGGCGGCGATCCGGTCCAGTTGCTGGAGATCGTACCG
>JBEQBN010000009.1:0-16421 GCA_041639775.1 Halapricum sp. | reverse complement strand
GTCGGCCGACGTCGCGGTCGTCGTCACCGACACCTCGGGGCGACCGTTCAGACACGGTCAGCGCGCGGTCGCGCTGGGCTGGGCGGGGATGGCCGCCAACCGCGACTGGCGCGGGGAACGCGATCGGGACGGACGCGAACTCGGCGTCACCGTCCAGTCAGTGGTCGATGAACTCGCCGGGACCGCCAACCTCGTGACCGGCGAGGGCGACGACGGGACCCCGGTCGCAGTCGTGCGCGGCTGGGCGTTCGGCGACCACGACGGCCACGACACCCTCTTTCGGGACGCGGAGACCGACTTCGTTCGACAGGCACTACGCCAGTGGAGCTACTAATGTACGGGCTCGAACTCACACCGGAACACCCAGTCGCAACGCTTTCTGACTTCGCAGCGGCGGCCGAATCGGTCGGCTTCGACGCCGCCTTCGTCAGCCACCACTACAACAACCGCGATCAGTTTATGGCGCTGACCGACATCGCCCGCGAGACCGACGACCTGCTGGTCGGCCCGGGCATCGCCAACCCCTACGAGACCCACCCTGTAACGCTGGCCTCGCGGATGGCCACGCTTGAGGAACTCTCGGACGGCCGTGGCCTGTTCGGGATCGGACCCGGCGACAAGTCCACGCTGGCGAATCTCGGCTACGAACAAGACGGCGCGCTCCGGCGGACCCTGGAGACGTTCAAGACTGCCCAAAAGCTCTGGGCGGGCGACCGGATCGACCACGACGGGACGTTTCAGGCTGAAGACGCCGCGCTCAACTACGAGGTCGGCTCGATTCCGGTGTACGTCGGCGCGCAGGGCCCACATATGACACGAATGGCCGCGAAACACGCCGACGGCGTGCTGTTCAACGGCTCACATCCGCGGGATTACGAGTGGGCGACAGAGCAGGTCGCCCAGGGGCTGGACGACCGGCCCGACCATCGCGGGGAATTTGACTTCGGTGCCTACGCCTCAGTGTCGATCGCGGAAGACGAGGCAGCCGCCCGGGAGGCCGCCCGGCCGCCGGTCGCCTTCATCGCCGGCAGTGCCGCGCCGCCGCTGTTGGACCGTCACGACCTCGACCACGAGCGCGCCGAGGAGATCAGCGCGGCTATCTCGAGCGGTGACTTCGAAGACGCCTTCGCGGCGGTCTCACCGGCGATGCTGGAGGCGTTCTGTATCGCTGGAACGCCCGAGACAGTCGCCGATCGAATCGCAGGCGTCCTCGAACATACCGACAGTTTCGTGGCCGGATCGCCGCTCGGCCCGGACGTCGGGTCAGCTATCGAGCTTCTGGGGGATGTGATCGACCGGATCGACCAGGTCTGAGCAGGTCGACGACCGCACTCAGGGTGAGCACGCCCAGCACGCCGACGGCACTGAGTACGAACAATCCGCCGAACACCACGAGCACGCCGGCGAGCGGATCTCGGGTTGCGACGTCGAGAAATTCGGGGCCGATCGCCTGCACGCTTTCGAACAGTTCCGAGAGGAACGTCTCCAGAGAGACCATACCTGCATTTCTCGGGGCTGGTACTTGTGTGTTCGTCCCGCGGACTTTTCTCGCTGGCACTCCGGACTAGTGGGTATGGACAGGGACGCGACGCTCGAGGACTTTCTCGATGCGGGCAAGCGCGGGTCGTCGGACGCAACGACAGGCGGGTCGACGGAGGAGCGACCGGACGACGAAACGTCAGATATCGAGAAACAGGTGGCCCCAACGCTGAGTCACCGACCCGGCGGTGATGTCTGTGCGGTCTGCGGTGCGGTCGTCGAGCGTCGGTGGCGTGACGAGGAGGGGTTTGTCTGTAGCGACTGCAAGAGTTGGTAGCTCACCGAACTGCGCTGTGGCAAGTCCCGACAGTGTTTAATAGGTTGATTTCGTACTCGAGTGTGTAATGTCGGAAGTCTGCTCGACGTGTGGGTTGCCTGAGGAGCTCTGCGTCTGTGAAGACGTCGCCAAAGAGTCCCAGGAAATCAACATCCGCATCGACGAGCGCCGTTACGGTAAAGAGGTAACGATCATCGAGGGATTCGATCCGAACGACGTCGATATGGACAGCCTGTCCTCGGATCTCAAGTCAAAGTTCGCCTGTGGAGGGACTGTCGAAGACGATATGATCGAGCTCCAGGGCAACCACACTGGTCGCGTCGGGGACTTCTTGCGCGACAAAGGGTTCAACGTCGCCTGATCCGCCGTCGCGGACTGCTTTTGCGGCCAGCCAGCGGCTAGTCCCAACACTGGCGTGGGGAACTGGCCGTGGACAACCAAGCGCGTTTCCCCTACGTACCAAGACTGGCCAGTCACAGACCATCGACGCGACACTGTGGCCGCTATCGGCCATCAAATCGCACGACTGCGGCCGATTAACCTGACGTACCAAACCCCCTATTAGTGGGTCGTCCGTACTGGAATATATGAGCGCGACAGCGCAACAGCACGGGAGCGAAACCACCCAGACGCTGACCGACAAGCAGCGATCGATCCTGGAGTATCTCCGGGAGCACGCCGACACGCGGACCTATTTCAAATCCCGGCTCATCGGCGAGGAACTGGGTATGTCAGCTAAGGAAGTCGGGACGAATATGAAGCCGCTCCAAGAGGGGGAGTTCGATGTCGATGTCGAAAAGTGGGGCTACTCCTCCTCGACGACCTGGATGGTCACGAGTTAGGGGATCGGTTCGGAGATGTCCATCGGCGTCACCGAGTAATCGACGGTCGTCGTGCCCTGCGTTGCGCGGATCTTCCCGACGAACGTCGAGATATTGTCGAGACCGCCCTCGAGGATGAACAGTTCCATACACTGGTGGTCGCCGACGTGACTGTGGAAATTCGAGACCACTAGCATATCGTACTCGTGACGGAGTTGCATCATTCGCTCTTCGGCGTTTGAGGTCTCATAATCAAACAGCACTGTCACGATCCCCAGCAAGTCTCGCTCTTCGAGTTGTTTGTCCTCGAACTCGCCCATCAGATTCCGCGCGGCTTCTCGGAGCACTTCACTGCGGCCAGTATAGCCGTGTTCGTCCGCGAATTCGTCGATCCGATCAAGTAACTCCTCGGGCATCGAAACGCTTGCGACGGTCATATACTAGCCGAGGCAGCCAAAGTTAATAAAGATAAATATCGTCGGCTGAAATCGAACACAGTGGGGGGTGACGCCTGGGGAAGTCGACTGTGTGAGTGTTTCAGGTGCCAAAATCCCCTCCCTGAGACGTCACAGAGATCGCGAGGCGGATACTCCGACCCTTGCGGTCAGAGAGGCAGCCGACACCTGATGACCGACTATACCGCCGCTCGAAATATCGGGTGACGGCTTGTCAAGCACTGGCTCAAGTCTGATGCTGGACGGGCCACCAGTCAACTGGCCCTGAAGTCAGGAGCGCTGAACGCGAACGGCCAATTCCGGCCTCCCGTCCTCGGCAGATAGAGCGGGAGTCCGCTGACAAGCCTCGGAGTCGTTCGAGAGAGCAAGCTCTCTCGTGACGACGAGACGCCGAAGGTGTCTTGAACCACTTGACTCCGAGGTGGTTGACACCGTTTACCGATAGAACTGTGCAGCTCAGACTTGCTCATACACCCCAGAAATCGCCGACTACAGCACTCCATTCATTATTCTCATTTTAGCTGAGAACGACAACATAATGACTCGGCCGTATCAGGCACTGCTGTATATTTTAGGAATATATATACGGGACACTGAATTTCATGAATACAATATTGAACGTAGCCGGTAGACTTAAACTCCGGCCTGCCAATGATTCCCACAGGATGTCTGATCAAAAGAAGCTCAAGCGGCGCCGATTCCTGCAGGCGACTGGCGCGTCAGCGTTGACCGTCGGTCTTGCCGGGTGTACCAGCGACGATGACAACAACGGAACGGTGACCGACGGCGCGTCCGATACGGCGTATCCGTACGGAGCCAACGAACTGATGATCGACGAGGCCAAGTCGGTGATGGAAGAAGCGGGTTACGGCCCGGACAACCGGTACGAACTCGACTGGCTGCAGTACGTCTCGCCGGCGTGGAAGGAGATGGCGAACACGATCCGCTCCCGGCTCGATTCGGCGTACATCGATATGAGCATTTCCGACGCGAACTTCGGAGAGCTCCTCAATACGACCGAGAAAGGTGACCACGAGGCGTTCACACTTGGCTGGATCGCCGACTATCCCGGAGCGCGGAACTTCCTGCAACTGATCGATCCCGAGAACACAGTCTATGACGCCGAGGGGTCAACACCCAACGGCGCTCGGCTGTTCTGGTCGGAAGACGCGAAGGGCGATCCAGAGGTCCGCCAGAATATGACCGAGCAGTTCGACCGGATCCAAGACAACCCCGAGCAGACCGAGGAGGCCCAGTCGGTCCGGGCGGAGGCGACCGCACGGATGGAAGAGCTCCTCTGGGAGTCCGCAGCAATTCTTCCGGTCTATCACACCGTCGACGACGTGTACTGGTATGACAAGGTCGACTACGACCCGCCGGGCGGGATGGGGCCGTCCCGTGCAAAGACCAGCACGTCCGTCAATGGTCTCGAAGGTGACGATATCCTGAACGGGACCTCCGGTACGTTCAACTCACTCGATCCGATCGCGTCGGGCAACACCGCGAGTGGATCGAAGATTATGGATATGTTCGACGCGCCGATGAACTACGTCAACGGCACGACGGAAGTCGAGCCGCTCATCGTCGAGGACTACTCCGTCAACGACGATCTCACGGAGTACGAGTTCACCCTCAAAGAGGGAATTCAGTTCCACGGTGACTACGGCGAAGTGACGGCCGATGACGTGGTGTATTCGATCCGGCGACTCGTCGAATCGACCAACTCATCGAACACGTACTTCCCGATCAGCGTCCTCGACATCGACAGAGAGGAGAACGACGACGGAACTGTGGTGGCCGGTTCGACTGCCGTCGAGGCGACTGGCGACTACAGCTTCACGATCACGCTGCGGAGTGCGTTCGGCTACACGCTGGAAGTACTGGCCTACTCGGCGTTCTCGGTCGTTCCCGAGGGAATCGTCGGCGATATCGAAGGGTACGACGGCGATATGGACTGGCAGGAGTTCTCGACGAACCCGGTCGGGTGTGGCCCGTTCGTCTTCGAGGAATGGCAGTCCGGCACTGGCGGGGAGTTCCGCGCGTCCGCATTCGCAGACTACCACGGCGGAGAGCCTGCCGTCGACGGGATCCAGGACGCGATCCTCTCGGAGCCCAACTCGATCTACAACCGGTTCCTCAACGGCAACGCAGACGTCTCCGGGATTCCGACCTCGCAGTACAACTCCGAAAAAGTCAACTTCACCGACAGCGAGGGCGCACAGCAGATCGGCGAGTACGGCCCGATCGGTGACGATACGACAGTGAATATGTCACGGACGCCGGCGATCAACACCTACTACATCGCCTTCAATATGGAGGAGGTCCCGAAAGCAGTCCGACAGGCGATGGCGTACGTGCTCACGCGAGGGGACTTCGTCAACGCCGGTGACGGAAGCGTATTCAAGGGACGCGGCGAACCTGCGTATCACCTGACTCCCCCACAGGTGTATCCCGGTGGTCCTGAGGGATACGAACAGCACTGGAAGGAACAATAAACGTCCCGAACCAACATCGTTAAACCTGCGGCATTGTATCTCTCAGGCAGTCTCTTCGCCATGGTACAGACTCCGGCTGACTACCCGTCTTCGCAATCGTCGCTGTGCAGACCGCATCGTGTGCGTTTGTGCGTGGGACACACAGAGAGTACCCCCCGGTCGACGCCGAGTAGCTATAGAGGTGTCTCACGATGAACCGGACACTATACCTCGTCAAACGTCTCCTCCTCGCGGTCCCAGTGATGCTGTTTGGGATTACGATGTCGTTTCTGATCCTGTATCTCGGACCGATCGACCCAGTGGGGACAATTCTCGGTCAGCAAGCGACGCCAGCCGACGTCCGACAGCTCAGGATACAACTCAATATTATCTATCCGAACGGTGAGAAAGTGCCGCTGTGGCGCCAATACTTCAGGGTTCTCACTGATCTCGTAACCCTCCAGTTCGGTCAGTCCTGGACGGTCCAGCGCGGCACGAACGCGATATCGCTTATCGTTGGCCGTATGCCCGCGACGATGTGGCTCGGGTTTTGGTCAGTTGTGATTGCGCTAGTTATCGGGATCCCCGTCGGACTGTACGCCGGACTGCGAGCGAACACGTTCCGCGACTACACTGCGTCGGGATTCGGTATCATCTGGCGTGCGATGCCGAACTTCTGGCTGGCTGTGATGCTCGCCGGGTTGATCTCCGTCGGCGGTCACCTCGATTGGTATCGGACGTTCCTCGTTGAGACGCCAGTGTCCGGAACACCGGACGTTCTCGGCCGTCTCTTTACTGTGTATCCCGTTTTTGAGGGTATCCCGTATCTAGAAGCACTCGGCATTCCGGTTCCGAACCCGCGCCCAATGGGAACAGCATTTAAGTGGATTCTCCCTGCCGCATTAGTTCTCGGCTCCTCGTCGATGGGGAATGAAGTCCGGATCGGACGGACTGCCGTGCTCGAGAGCATCAATTCGAAATACGTCGAGACGGCGAAGGCAAAGGGTCTGTCGACTCGGCGTATTATCTTCAAACACGTCGGCCGGAACGCCATTGTTCCACTACTACCAGTGATTATGGGTGAGTTCTATCTCCTGATCGGCGGGTCTGTCCTCGTGGAACGCGTGTTCGGGATCAACGGGCTTGGAAACCTGTTCTTCCGGGCTGTACTCGGCCCGGATATCCCGGTCGTGATGGCACTCGTCTTCCTGTTCATAATCATCCAGGTCGCGTTCAACATCACACAGGACCTGTTGTACACGTACATCGATCCGCGGATCACCCTCGAGGAGGCTGAATAAGATGTCCGAAGACACTTCGACACTTCGAGAAGAGACGACTGAACGGGAAGGTCTCACTTTGCGTACTCGGATACGCAACAATCCCCGTCCGTTCCTACTATGGGCGGTCCCGATGGCGATTCTGATCGCCGTCGAGTTCGGCACGTACGCCGGTATCGTGCTCGGCGCGCTGGATGCGCTCGTTCTCGGGGTGACCGGACTGCTCGACGTGCTGGTCGGACTCGTCTCGGCGAGTGCCGAGCAGATGATCGTCGACGTCCAGAACACGCTCGTATCGACCTTACGAGGTGCTGGCGGGTTCACGGACAATATCATCACCTTGTTCAGTCGTGATATCATTCCGAACCAGGGCCATCAAACCGGTCCGAACAGCGGCTGGGACGGGACGTTCCTCGGACTGCCACCAGCGTATGCGTGGGCGCTTCGATTTTCACTTATCATCGCGTACTCACTGTTTACGGCCTATTGGACGTTCCGTGGCTGGCTCGTCTACCGGAAACACTACCGAGAGGCTGACTGGACGCCGACGGACAACATCATCGAAAACCTGCGGGACCATCAGTGGGGCCAGTTCGGTATCATCATCTTGGTGTTGTTCCTGACGATGGCTGTATTCGGCCCAGCACTCGGTCCGACGACGGTCGAACGGAACATTCAAAGCTCATACGAGTACACAATACAGTATTATTCCGAAGAAGACGAGAGTGTTCAGAGGGCATACGTCGGAGAAGCGAACTTCGGATCCAAGTCGAAAGGCGGATCCCAGAATGTCGGGCCAATGAGTTACGACGACTACGGTCGGTTCCATCCGTTCGGAACAATCCCGAACGGGCGTGATCTATTCACGTTTATGATGGGAGGTGCCCGGATCACGATGATCGTGACGGGCATCGCAATCATCGGAGCGGCACTCATCGCGGCGCTGCTGTCGATGTTCTCGGCGTACTATGGTGGAAGTATCGACCTCGCGGTGTTGACAACCGCTGACGGAGTCGTTTCGGTCCCACAATTATTACTTCTGATTATGGTCAGCGCCGTCTTCGCGAACCACTGGCTCGGGCAGGTTCTCGACGGCGGTATGCTGTTGGCTCTCGTATTTGCATTCACAACGTGGCCGTTCCTGTGGCGGGCCGTCCGTGGGCCTGCCTTACAGGTGGCACAGGAAGAGTGGATCCTGGCTGCCAAAAGCTACGGCCAAACACCACGCAAGATTATGCGCAAGCATATGTTCCCGTATATCCTCGGGTACTTGCTCGTATACGCTTCGATGTCCGCTGGCGGGATCATTATCTCGCTGTCGGCGCTGTCGTTCCTCGGTAACGGCCTCGGCATATCCGCACCGACGCCAGCCTGGGGGCGGGCAATATCGCTCGGGCAGGACTACGTGTCCGGGCCATCGTGGCACATCTCCCTGATCCCGGGACTGATGATTGTCCTACTCGTGACGGGGCTGAACGCACTCGGTGACGGGATCCGTGACGCGATCGACCCCGAGGCAGTCGGCGGTGAAGGTGAGGAAGCAGCGGCCGGAGGTGGCGGCTAATGAGTTCAGAATCTACTACCGATATGACAAACAGTGATACGATCCTTTCGGTACAGAACCTGCAAACGGTATTCTACACCGAGCGTGAGACGATTCGGGCTGTCGATTCGATTAGCTTCGATGTCAAGCGCGGTGAAACGGTCGGAATCGTCGGTGAGTCCGGATCAGGAAAGAGTGTGACTGCCAGATCGATTATGGGGTTAGTTGATTCCCCCGGCCGGGTTCGACCGGAGTCCTCGATCACGTTCAACGGCAAAGAGCTCACAGAGTTCTCTGACGCAGAATACCGGTCCGTGCGTGGTAGCGGTATCGGAATGATCTTTCAGGACCCTCAACAGTCGCTCAATCCGGTCTACACCGTCGGTAACCAGATCCGCGAGTCGCTGAAAATAAACCGAGGCATAACCGGTGCGGAAGCGACCGAAGAAGCGACAAACCTCCTCGAAGCAGTTGGCATTCCAGACCCAAAGCGCCGTCTCGACGAATATCCCCACGAGTTCTCCGGTGGAATGCGCCAGCGAGCCGTCATTGCGATGATGCTCGCCTGTGATCCCGAGTTCCTGATCTGTGACGAACCGACGACGGCGCTGGACGTGACCATTCAGGCGCAGATCCTCGACTTGCTCAAAGACTTGCAAGCCGAACGCGGCCTTTCGATCCTGTTCATTACCCACGATATGGGGGTCATCGCGGATATCGCGGATCGTGTCAACGTTATGTATGCCGGGCAGATTGTCGAACAGGCACCGGTCGAAGAGCTATTCGCCAATCCGAAACACCCCTACACGGAGGCGCTGATTGACTCGATTCCGGGCGAACAGTCTCGAAAGGAGGGGCTCGAAACGATCGAGGGAGAGGTTCCGACTCCGAACGAACCTGCAACGCACTGTCGGTTCGCCCCTCGCTGTCCCAAGGCGTTCGATGCCTGTGACAACGTCCCCCCACAGCACGTGTCCGTCAATGACGAACACGATCACACAGCAGCGTGTCTCCTGTATCCCGAGGGAAAGTCCGAGCAAGAGCGTGTCCGGCAACACACTGAGATAGCCGACGACGAACACCGAGGTGATCAAGTATGAGCCAGGCGCCAGCCCAGTCCAGGACAGCAATAGACGAGGAGGTGCTCATCGACGTCACTGGACTGAAAAAGTACTACGGTGGTGATGGGTTCTTCGCCGGCCCGCCCGTGAAGGCTGTCGACGGTGTCGACTTCCAGATCAAGCGGGGTGAAACACTTGGCCTCGTCGGCGAGTCAGGCTGTGGCAAGAGTACCCTCGGGCGAACTCTCCTGCAACTCGAACGAGCAACCGAGGGATCGATCTCCTTCGACGGGACCGACGTGACGGCGCTGTCCGGCTCGGACCTGAAAGAGTGGCGCCAGAACGCCCAGATGGTGTTTCAAGACCCTCAATCTAGTCTCAACGACCGTATGACGGTCGGGGAAATCATTCGCGAGCCGCTTGATGCACACGACTGGCGGACAAAGCAGGACCGACGTGAGCGCGTCTTCGAGCTGCTGTCGGCGGTCGGACTCCGGGACGAACACTACTTTCGGTACCCCCACCAGTTCTCCGGCGGACAGCGTCAGCGTATCGGCATTGCCCGGGCGCTGGCTCTCGAACCCGACTTCCTCGTTCTCGACGAGCCGGTCTCGGCACTGGACGTCAGCGTGCAGGCCAAGATCATTAGCCTGCTCGAGGACCTACAGGAGGAGTTCAATCTCACGTACCTGTTTATCGCACACGACCTCTCCGTCGTTCGACACATCTGTGATCGAGTGGCCGTGATGTATCTCGGGAAGATTATGGAGCTTGGCGAGACCGAAGACTTGTTCCAGAACCCGTCGAATCCGTATACGAAATCTCTCATCTCCGCGATCCCACGGCCCGATCCGACGCACTCATCTCGTCGGATCACACTTCCAGGAACGCCACCGAGCCCGCGTGATCCCCCTGCCGGGTGCCCGTTCGCGACGCGCTGTCCAGCAAAGATCAGACCGACGCAACTCGACGCCACTTCAGAGGCGATTAGCGACGAGGCGTGGGACGCAATCGAGCGATTTCGTGAGGTGGTCCGAGAACGGTCGCGGATCGATCTGAGTGCGTCTGACCTCGTTAAGCGGCAACTCGGTATGTTCTCACGGTTCGACGACATCGACGAGAGCGTCGAGGACCTGTTCGGCGACATAAACCTCCCTGACGGCGTGGAATCGGAGATACAGCAGGCCGTCGAGGACATCAAAACTGGATATCCGGACAAGGCGCGTTCGCGTCTGTACGAAGAGTTCAGCAGTGTCTGCGACACGCAAAACCCCGAGTTCCACGACGTGTCCGGGTCCGGGAAAGTCAGTTACTGTCACAGACATACCGGAGAATACGAGGATGTCGAATCCACCATCGAGCGTCGTACGAGTGACAAGTAACACCCACCGTGCGGTCGATCTGATCGTCTGGGTCTGTACTGTCGCCGCGACCATCGTCGCGGTCAGCGGCGTCGCTTCCTTCCTGTTCGGTAACGGACTGTTGACACTGAAATACGTCCTCTTTTACATTGGATTCCTGTTGTTCGGAATTGGGAGCTTCGGCATCCAACCGAAGCGTCCTGCGAAAGACAAGAAACGTATTACTGTCGAATCCGATAGCGTATGGGGGTTCGAGGAGCGCCTCCACGACTTGCCACCGCTTCGTGACTTGCAGATCCCGGTCGAAGACCGGGTCAGCCGGGACGTGAAAGTGTTCGTGACGAGCCTCGTCGTCCTCGGCGTCTCGCTTGTTCTAGAACTGTTCGCCGGCGTCTCTGTCTGAGACGGCCGGTACTCGCTTGTGCTGCTGTTGTCTGCCTGACCGCTTGCGCACGCTGGTCATATCGCCCGTCCCGTTTTTCGCTTCTGGGACTACGGATGTTCCGGCATCACTCCGGACAGCCGGTACACCGGGTCCCCTTCCCGGAGGCGTACGCGTGTCCTTTATTTGCTTTCAGTGCGACTGACAGATATGGTCAGAACCGGTCCGAACCGAACGGAGCCAGACATCACCGAGCACCTGGCGCAGGCGAGCGAACAGGCCCAGTCCGGGTGGGAGCAGACAATCGCGGATATGCGACGGATGGCCGCCGATCGCCAGGACAATGGATACGAAACGGTGGCCGTTCCAGCGGGAGACACGACCCCGAAGCCCCCGACGTCCGGGGACACCGACGAGTGGGGGTTCTCACACGTCATCCCCGGAAACTATGCCGCGGAGTTCACCGAGATGTACGAGCAGGCCGACTTCGAGGAAACAGGTGTCTATCAGGCCCAGATCGACGGGCTCGCGTTCCTCGTCACGGAGTGTCTCGATCACGACGAACAGATCGCCGTCTTTATCGCCGGCAGCTACAAGCTCCAGTTCGCAGCACCGCTGGTTCGAACCGCGATGGACCGCGGTCGGATGTTCACACACGTACAGAAACTCGATGGGACCCATTTAGGAACGATCGAGCACGACGATCCGTCGGCGTTTTTCCCGGATCCGGAGCAGATTTACGCATACGAGATGTAGCGGCTCGGACCGAAACCGATTTTCCGTGGCCGACCCGAGTGATGGCTTCGCGAGGGTGGCTGAGCTAAGCCAAAGACGGCGGGCTTAAGACTCGCTCCCGCGGGATCCATAGGCTCGAACCCGATACAGCTGGGCAACGAGACGGGGAGTCAGCGCTATCCTTCTTCGGGGAGAGAATCCCGCCGTCGACGGCGCTTCGCGCCGTCTGCTCGTGGCGTCTTCGACGCCACGCCGTCGTCGGCCTACGACCGACTGCCTGCGAGACGTAGTCCCGCTCCGTTCACGGCGCGGAGGATGTCATTTGCCCCAGAAGGGGTCGCGCTCGCGGTGGGTATCGAGATACTGCTTGAGGACCTCGCGTTCGCCGCCGGTAATTTCCTCGCGGAGTTCCTGTTCGAGGATCTTGGCGTGTTTCTCGGGTATCTCGACCCAAAGCTGCTCGCCTTCCTCGATCTGGCGGCCGACCGTCGGCCCGTCAACCGAAACAGCGACGCGGTCGCCACGGGTAGCTTCCTCGACGTCTTCGCCTTCGTCCTGGATAGTCTTGAGGTGGCCAACACGCTCGAATTCGCCGGCCTCGAAGCGGCCGACTGCGACGTTCCGGCGCAGTTTCCCACCGAGCACCTCGACACCGACGACGGCTGGGTCGGACTGACGGAACGTGTGATCGGGCAGGATCTCGAATCGTGCGGGACGCGTAATGTTCTGGAGGATCTGGTCCTGCTGGGCCTCCTCGATGGCCGTGACGTGCTCGTCGTAGTCCTCGACGAGCTGGTAGATCACGTCGTCCTCGAAGATGTCGACGTCCTCCTGTTCGGCGAGCCGGCGCGTGTCATCCAGCACGTCTACGCCGAAGGCCAGGATCGCCTGGTGTTTCGGGTCGTCGGCGGTCGCAGCCATCCGGACGTCCCGAGGTGCGACGTCGCCGACCTCCGCGTGCATAATCGGTATCTCCTCGTCTTCGAGCGTCCCGGAGATTGCCTCAAGCGACCCCAGCGTATCAGCTTTGACCGTCACACCCTCTTCGTCGGTCCCGACCTCGAGTTCGGCGAGTTCCGCCTGCACCTCCTTGCGTACGTCCTCGACGTCCCGATCGCGGACGACCCGGATTGGCGCGCCGGCCATCGCGTCGTCCAGGTCGGGTGCGGCGATCTTGACCCCGTCTGCGGCCGCGACCGTCCCGACGGTGTCGAACTCCTTCTCGGTGCGGATCTCCGAGAGCGGTTTGGGCTTGAGCAGCGCCCGGACCTCGGTCACGATCGGTTCGTTCACCCCGCCGACGACGATCCGGTCGTCCTCGCGGACGGTCCCGTCGTAGACGATCGCGTCCAGCGTCGTCCCGAACCCGCGCTCCTCGGTGACTTCGAGGACGGTCCCGGCGCCCGGGCCGCCGACGTCGATGGACATCTCCGCTTTGAGAAAGCGCTGGGACAGCCCCATCAGCACGGTCAACAGGTCCGGCACGCCCTCGCCGGTCATCGCCGAGAGCGGGACGACGCCGATGTTGTTCTGGAAGTTCTGGACGCGCCAGTACATATCCGCCGAAAAGTCCTCGTCGCTGAGTTCGCCGATGATCTCGTAGAGACGTTCGTTGAGATCTGATTCGACCCGATCGGACTGGCGGTCGATCGCGCCCTGAATCGGTTCGGTCCCGTCGGGGTTCCAACCCGGGAGCGTGTCCACCTTGTTCGCAGCGACGACGAACGGCGTCTGGGTGCGCTTGAGGATATCAAGCGCCTCGATGGTCTGGGGCTGAAACCCGTCGGTGACATCGACGACGACAATGGCAATATCGGCAAGCGCCCCACCCCGCGAGCGCAGCGTCGAGAAGGAGTGGTGGCCGGGCGTGTCGATAAAGAGCAACCCCGGCAGGTCGAAGTCGTCGGGATCGACGAGCTTCCCCGCGATGTCGGAGATGACGTCGAGGGGTACGGCCGTCGAGCCGATGTGCTGTGTGATCGCACCGGCCTCGCCCTCGGTGACGGCCGACCCACGAATCGTATCGAGTAGGGTCGTCTTGCCGTGGTCGACGTGGCCCAGTACGGCGACGATCGGTGTGCGTAGCTGTCCCGCGGTCGGTTCGGCGCTGGCGTCAGAATCAGACATGTATGCCACCCTCGAGCAACTGATATGCAAACCCAGTCGAGCGCCGAATTTAAGTTCATCGTCTGATAGACGCGCCAGCAGGCGGAGTGTCAGCGAGACACAGCCGTCCGACAGGACCCACGGTGACGACCACGAGTGCGTTTTTGTGTGCCCCGGCCGAGCACACTGGTATGGACACCGACGGATTAGACCCACAGGCCGCAAGCGCCGCCGAGCGCCAGCGGCGAGTCCAGCAGTTCATTCCGTTTCGAAGTGCGCGCCTGCTGCGCGTACTCTCACGTCTGGAAGCGAGGGGACGCGACCCACCAGCGGTCGCGCAAGTGACCGATCGAACTATTCCCGGCCCGGGCGGTGAACTGCCGGTCCGGGTCTACCGTCCCGAAGGCAAGAAACCGTTCCCGACGGTCGTGTTCTTCCACGGCGGCGGGTTCGTCACCGGCGACCTCGACAGCCACGACGCGCTCTGTCGACACCTCACTCGCGAGAGCGAGTGCGTCGTCGTGTCGGTCGAGTACCGGCTCGCGCCGGAACATCCCTTTCCCGCAGCCGCCGAGGACGCCATCGCGGCGACCGAGTGGGCCGCCGAACACACCCAGGCCTTGGGCGGGACCGGCGCGCTCGCGGTCGTGGGTGACAGTGCCGGCGGGAACCTGGCCGCGGTCGCCGCGCTCGCGGCCCGTGATCGCGGCGACCCCGAGGTCGACTATCAGGCACTGATCTATCCAGGCGTGGGGGTCGATCGCGATCAGGAGTCGGTTCGTGAATACAGCGGGCTTGTCCTTTCGGAGGACGACCTGGAGTGGTTCAACGAGTGTTACTACGGGAGCGAACTACACCGACACAACCCCTACGCCGACCCGATTGCCGCCTGTGATCTCTCCGGCGTCGCGCCGGCGACGGTCCTCACCGCGGGCTTCGATCCGCTCCGGGACGGGGGTCGCGCCTACGCTGACCGTCTCCGGAGCGACGGCGTTGAGGTGCGCCACGTCGAGTACGAGGATATGATCCACGGGTTCGTCACGAGCACCGACGCGATCGATCGTGCGACCGAAGCGATCGCCGACGTCGCCGCTGATCTCCGGGACGCGCTCGGTGCGTGACCGTTCGCTGTCTCGTTTCACTCCGGCTCCCAGGCGTCGTAGCGGTCGTGCTCGAGATCGAACCGCTCGAGGATCTTGCCGACGACGTGATCGACGAAATCGGCCGGATCCTCGGGATCGAAGTAAAACCCCAGCACCGGCGGGACGACCTCGACGCCCATCCGGGCGAGTTTCAGCAGGTTTTCCAGATGTAACTCGCTGAGCGGCGTCTCGCGGGGGACGACCACCAGTCTGCGCCGTTCCTTGAGCGTGACGTCCGCGGCCCGCGAGACCAGCGTGTCCGAGCGACCGGTCGCGACCGCCGCGACGGTGTTCATCGAGGCGGGGACGATTACCATCCCGTCGGTCCGGACCGACCCCGAAGCGACCGGCGCGTGGACGGCGTCCTCGCCGTAGACGGCCGTCGAGACCTCCTCCAGATGCTTCATCGTCGCCTCGCGGTCGCCCCGTTCGTGGGCCATCACCGACTTGGCGGCGTTGGTCACGACCGTCACGACCTCGCCGTGCTCGGAAAGCGCCTCGACGGTCCGGACTGCGATCGGGATTCCCGACGCGCCGGTGATCCCGACGACGACTCGATCGACGGTCACCGTCTCACCACGCCCGCGTCGGCGTCGACCGTGACGCGCTCGCCGTCCTCGAGCTGTTCGATCGGCACGTCGTCGACACAGGGGATCTCCCCGAGGATCGCACCCGTCGCGACGATCGTCTCAGTCTCCTCGTTGACGATCGCCGCCGGTGCGACGCCGTTCTGGGCCAGCCCGTAGAGGACGTACGAGCCGACCGTCGAGCCCTTCCCGCGCGGGAAGACCAGCACCTTTCCGGCGACGTTTGCGCCCTCGAGCTGGTGGCCCTCCTCGATGAACTCGCCGGTGTCGGGCTCGACCGCGCCGTAGAAACTGATTGGCTCCGTCGAGCGCAGGACCTCGCCCGCGGCCGCCCCCTCGGTGATCGAGTTGCCTTCGACGACGCTCTCCTCGCCTGTCCCGTCCGGCTCACTCATCTTCGATCACCCCCTCGACCAGCGAACGTTTGTCGTCGAAGACCACCTGCTGGTTGCCGAACCCGGGCAGATAGTTAGCGGCCTTCGCGGAGTCGGTCGCGCTGGTCTCGTAACCCAGCTCTTCGATCGGGGAGACGACGTTGCAGGTGTCCGCGAGCACCTGTCCGCCGGCCGCCTCGATGGTCTCGGTGTGGCCGTTGCGGTCGGCCCAGGTCTTGACCGCGCCGCTGGTGCAGACCCACAGGTCACTGTCGAGAGTCTCG
>JBEQBN010000008.1:0-17014 GCA_041639775.1 Halapricum sp. | reverse complement strand
ACGGCTGTGACGAGTGCCCGGGCTCCCGAGTCGAACCCGAGCATATGCTTGTTCTTCTCGAAGAACTCGGCGATGGAGATCTGTCGCTGGCTCTCGGCCAGCTCCTCGGCGATCCCCGACTCGCCAAGCGTCGACTGCATCGATGGCATTCGTTAGACAAACCCAGTTCTGCCCGGCTTAAAGCCTTCTCGGTGGCGCGGTGAAAGTGAAAACGAGTCGCCGATTGTGCAAGGCAACGGACCATACCGAAAGACGAGGAGACAGCCTCGCGTGTGGCGCGGGGGGAAGTTAAGGCCGTTCGAGCGTGACCTTGCGTGCCTCGTAGTCTTCGAGGAACGAGTCCGGACCACCGACGGAGACAGTCCCCTCGTCGGTTTCGACGATAATCGTATGTTCGATCGGAATCGTATTCGTCCGCGGTTCGACCATTCCCTGACGTGTCTCGACGACTGTTCCCTCAAGTGTCGTGAACGGGTCGTCGGTGTCGACGGGCTGGGCCGTCGCCCGGGCATAGATCGTCGCCTCCGCCTGGTTGTGCAACGTCGCCTGCAGCGTCGCGTGACGGAAACTCCGGTAGGTCGTCGGGAGTTCGACCGGATCGACGACGGAGTGTTGCTGGGCAAAGGGCCAGTAGTTCGCCAGGAACGAACCGGCGATGATCGGCACGATCTGTCCCTGGACGATCGCGATCGCGCGATCGTCGCTGTTGGCCCGCGAGACCATCTCAGCGGGCGAGGCGATCCCCAGTTGTTCGTCGGCCGCGAGCAATACCGGCATACCGAGTTCCCAGGTCCGAATGACGCTCCCGACTGGTCGATCGATGCCGTCAAGGACGTGTTCGGGATCGTTGACATCGCTGACCAACAGCAAGACCAAAACGCCGCGATCGATTGCGGCCCCTAGCTGTTCTGCGACTTCCGGGAGGTAACTCTCCGGAACGGCGATGACCAGTTCCTCCTCGGCGCTTTTGATGTACTCTCGTAGACGCTTGATGACGGTGACACGGGATTTGATGACATCGAACCGCTGGGGCCGCGAAGAGGTCTCCGAGTAGCGCTGTTTCAACACCGGTTCGATGTCCTCAAGCTGGCTCGACAGCATCTCGATCACCTCTTCTGGAGGTTTCGCCCTGATTTTCGTCGGGACAACGTGGTCGTCGACATCGACGAATCCGCGTTCTTCAAGCTCCTCGCAGATGCTGTAGACATACCGTTTCGAGACGCCCGTATCGTCGGCGATCGTACTCGCTTTCGCCTCGCCGTGTTCGAGAATCGTCAGGTACGTCTGAATCTCCTTTTCGGAGAGGCCGAACTGTTTGAGCTGGTTTTCCAGTGCGACGGTATTCATCGACGCTCGCCCCCCAATGGCTGTCTGATGGGTCCGACTTGACCCGACACAGAATTGTGTGCCCACATTCTATCTTCTCGTTATACGCTCGGGGTACATATATTGTTTGTAATCTTTCTTCACACCTACCCTCCGAAAGGCGCGTGAACGGGGAGAAACGAATCTGTTACTTTCAAGTCCGCGGGTGAACAACCCGATTGATACGGATGGACTTCGATAGACAGAGCGGATTGTTCCTACATATTGCTTCGTTACCTGGACCTGACGGTATCGGCACGCTTGGTGATCCAGCCAAGACGTTCGTCGATTTCCTTGCGGACTCCGGGCAGTCGCTGTGGCAGTTCTGCCCGCTGGGCCCGACGATTCCGATTCACGACAACTCGCCGTATCAATCGTACTCGGCATTCGCGGGTAATCCTTTGTTCATTGACTTGGACGAGTTGGTCGAACGCGGCTGGCTCGAAGAGCTCGACCGGCCAGACTTCGACGACGGGAACGTCGAGTACGGGCCGGTCAGAGAGTACAAGGAAGCACGTCTCGAGGACGCCTTCGAGACGTTCAAAGCCGACGCGTCCGACGACGACCGGGCGGACTTCGAGGCGTTCACGGACGATGCCGGCGACTGGCTCGATGAATATGCGCTCTATCGGGCGCTACGAACGCACTTCGACGGGGTCTCCTGGTTGGACTGGCCCGAGGGAGCGAAAATGCGTGATCCAGATGCGCTTGCCAAATACCGTGAAGAACTCTCCGAGACCATCGAGTACCGGAAGTTCCTCCAGTGGGTCTTCGACGAGCAGTGGTCAGAGCTGAAAGCCTACGCAAACGAGCAGGGTGTCAGCCTGGTCGGCGATATGCCGATCTACGTCGACTTAGACAGCGCGGACGTCTGGGCCAACCCGGAAATCTTCAAGCTGGACGAGCAACGCGAGCCGAAATACGTCTCCGGTGTCCCGCCGGACGAGTTCTCAGAGGACGGCCAGATGTGGGGGACTCCGGTCTACGACTGGGCCGCGCTAGCCGAGCGTGACTACGGCTGGTGGGTCAGCCGCTTCGAACGGCTCCTCCAACGGGTCGATATCTTCCGCATCGACCACTTCAAAGGATTCGAGAGCTACTGGGAGATCCCGGCCGACGCCGACACCGCCCGCGAAGGCGAATGGGTCGATGGCCCCCACGAGGACATCTTCTACGCCGTTCGGGACGAACTGGGCGAACTGCCGATCGTCGTCGAGGACCTCGGGGAGATCACCGACGAGATGGACCGGATCCGGGAGGATCTGGGGTATCCGGGTATGAACGTCGCGGCCTTTACCGACTGGTGTGACGGGGAGAGTCGCTACCATCCCGCCTCGTATGATGAGAACTCCGTCGCGTACACGTCCACCCACGACACGGACACCGTCGCGGGCTGGTACGCGGATCTCGACGAGCAACAGAAAGACTGCCTGCACTACGCCGTCGACTACGAGGGCGGGGACGTCCACTGGGACATTCTCGATACCGTCTGGGGGTCGGACTCGGTCATTACGCTCGCACAGGTACAGGACCCCCTCGGATACGGCTCGGACGCGCGGTTCAACGTCCCCGGAACGGTGGAGAACAACTGGGCCTGGCGGGTCAGCGAGGACGCCCTCTCGGCGGACATCGCCGAGCGACTGTACGAGATCACCGAATCGAGCGGCCGACTGACCGACTAGGGACTCAACGCCTCCTCATACTGGTGGCGATACGTTCGTAACGACATCCGACACGACGGCGTGTCGGATCAGTTCGAAATGCTATCGCCACCAGTACAAGCGCCGCCTTCATTTCCCTCCCGACGAACGTTCGGACAGTGGCTTCCCCGGAACGACGCGGCATCGATATGACGACGGGTGCGATCTCACCGAAGTTGCTCCATCTAGCCTGGCCGCTCGTGGTCGGGAACCTCCTCCAGACAGTGTACAACCTCGCCGATATGTTCTGGGTCGGTCGGGTGGGTCGCGAATCCGTCGCCGCGGTCGCACTGATGTTTCCACTGTCGTGGATGTTCGTCTCCACGTCGATCGGGATTACCGCCGCGACGATCGCGCTGGTCTCACAGCACGTCGGGGCCGGCGACGTGCGCCGGGCCGACCGTGTCGTCGCCCAGACGGTGCTGTTGACGCTCGCGGTCGGGGTTGCTCTAGCTGCGCTCGGGTGGACGTTCCGAGTGGAGTTGCTTTCGCTGATGGGTGCCGACGGACAGGTGTTCACCGAGGCCCTGGCGTACATCGAGATCATCTTTCTCGCGCTGCCGCTGACGTTCCTGTTCTTTGCCTTCCGTGCGTCCCTGCAGGGCGCGGGTGACACCAAGACTGCTATGTGGCTGGTGCTGCTGTCGGCGGGCGTGAACGTCGTCCTCGACCCCTTTCTCATTCTCGGGTGGGGGCCGTTCCCGGCGATGGGGACGCGGGGTGCCGGCTGGGCGACGTTCGTCTCCCGGGGGCTCGCAACCGCCGCCGGGATCGGAATCCTCCTGCGCGGCGGGTTCGGCGTCACACTCCACGTGGGGGACCTCCGCCCGAACGTCCCGATTCTCCGCAAACTGATCGATATCGGTTATCCGGGGACGCTGGACGGCTGGGCCCGGAGTTTCGCCGCGGTCGTGATGGCGGCGTTCGTCACGCCCTTCGGCGACGCCGCCATCGCCGCCTACGGCGTCGGCGTCCGCCTGATGTCGGTGACGTGGTCGGTCGCGGGCGCGGTCGGACAGGCCACTGCGACCGGCGTCGGCCAGAACCTCGGCGCGGAGACGCCCGACCGGGCCGGCCGCGTGACCTGGGTCGCTACCGGCGGCACGATGGCGCTGCTGGGCGTCGCGGCGGGGATCTGTCTACTCGTCCCCGAGTTGCTGATCCGGGTGTTTCTCGACGACCCTGCGACCGTCAGCGAGGGCGCGACCTTCCTGTACGTTATCGCTCCGTTCTGGGCATTTTTCGGCGGCACGATGGTCGTTCAGGGCGCGTTCCGTGGTGCCGGCCAGACGAAAGTCGCAATGGCACTCTCGCTGCTCTCCCGGTGGGTGTTCCGGGTGCCCGTGGCGATCGTCTTGGCGTTCTCGCTTTCGGTCGCGCTCCCGACCGGTCACACCGTCGAGACGCTCGGGATCGGCGTCGTGGGGATCTGGATCGCCTTCTCTGTCGGCGGGTTCCTGTCGTTTTTGGTGGCGGTGGCCTGGTTCCGGCTGGGTCGCTGGCAGGAGGGCGTCATCGAGGACGAGCGCGGGGCCGTTGTCGGGGACGCGCCAGTAGACGAATCGGACTAGAAGTCGACGGGCAAAACAGCGAGATCTGACCGGAAACGTTATTCTGCGGGGAGGACGACTGCGTCCTCGACGGTGACGCCGTTCTCGGCGGCGACGTTCTCGCCGGTGATCTGGTCGATCGCTTCGACTTTCTCGTCGAGTCCGACGACTTCGGCTCCGTCCGAGAAGTTCAGCACGACGATATAGCGGCCGTCCTCGCCGTCGCGGGCGTAGGCGGTGACGCTGTCGTTGTCGCTCTCGTACTCGACGCGCTCGAAGTCGGCGTCGACGTGTAGCGCGTCGATCTCCGCCCAGGTTTCGGTCAACTGGTGGTAGAACTCCCGGAGTTCCTCGTTGGCGTACTCCCAGTGGGTGTGGCCGCGACGCTGGCGTTCGCCGATCTCCTGGCCGGCATAGAGCATCGGAATGCCCGGAACCGTCCAGGACGCGGTCGCGGCCGCTCGGACGGCGTGTTCACCGGCCTGCTCGATGTAGCGGTCCTCGTCGTGATTCTCGATGTAGGTGAGGAAGCCGGCGTGATCCGGGAAGCCGATCTGATAGCGGTTGTCGATCGAATCGAAAATCTGGTCAGCAGGCTGGTCACCCTGGCCGATCTGGAGCAGATCGAAGTACAGCCCGGCATCGAAGTGGACGTCGAAACAGAGGTTATGGAAGTCCGCGACGTAGGGGATCGTCTCGTCCATCAGCAGGAACTCGCTGTCTTTCGATTTCGTGAGGTCACGGATCTCCTGCCAGAACGGGCGCGGGACGGCCCAGGCCATATCACAGCGGAACCCGTCGACGTATTCGGCCCACTTCTCGACGGCGTCGAGCAGGTGTCGACGCACTTCCAGGTTGTCGTAGTTGAAGTTCGCGATGTACGGCCAGTCGAAGTACGTGTCGGGCACGTTGTTTTCCTCGTCCTGCCAGTCGTACCACTCGCGGTACTGCGGATCGCCCTCGACGGCGCGCTGGTAGAACTCGTGATCGCGCGCGGAGTGGTTGAGCACGAGGTCGAAGAGGACCTTCATATCCCGATCGTGTGCTTGTTCGACCAACCGCTGGAAGTCCTCCTCGCCGCCGAGGTCGTCGGCGATTGAGTAAAAGTCGGTGATGTTGTAGCCGTGATCGAAGTCGTCGTTCTGCAGAACAGGCGTGAACCACAGCGTGTTCAACCCGAGATCTTTAATGTAGTCCAGCCGGTCGATAATCGCTTCGAGGACCGACTGATCGTCGTCGGGATCGACGAACCCGCGCACGTACAGTTCATAACAGGACATCTCCTTGGTCCACTCCGGGGGCTCGTTGAGCCGATCGATGCCACCATCGGGGTGGACACTGACAGTGTCCGGGACGCTGTACTGGTGACCGACCGCAACGCCGTGAATCCGGACAGGTTCCTCGACAGCGTCAAGCGGGACGCGCAACTGTTTACCGTCGACCTCGTATTTCGCAAGGTCATCACGGTCGTCGATGAAAAACTCTACGTCGAGGTCTTCTTCGGGGGCGTCCGGCGCGGTCTTTGGATAGGCCGTGATGACGACTTCGTCGCCGTCTCGTTCGCCGAGGAGAGTGATACGAGGGCGACCACGCTCGCCGGCGTCTTGATCGAGTCCGGGCCCGACACCACTGCCACTCTGTCCCCCAGAGACACCCGAAACACCGCTGTAGCCGCTTTGGCCGCTGTAGCCGCTTTGGCCGCTGTAGCCGCTCTGGCCGCTGTAGCCGCCACTACCTGGCTGATTAGTCACTGACTTGTCACTTGGGTAGACTCGGAGAGTCAATTGGTGGGTTCCGTCAGGCGCGTCAAGTGCAACTGTGTACGTGCCTGGTTCGTCCGGCGTGAGGTACGTGATCGACTCGTCACCGAGGACGACCGAACTGCCCGCGGGTGCGTCCGTGATCGACCAGTTGTACTCCTCGTCGGGGACGGGATCCCGGGGAGCTAGTTCTTGGGTCTCTCCGACTGCCATAAACCGAGGCGGACCTGGATGATGCATATATCTATATCAGCGATCGGACCTTCAATCAATCTTCCGACATCGATGTGCCACACAGTTCCCGGAGATTGAATGAATCTTATCGTATCTAACCACTATAATCAGCTACGCCATTTTCGGGGGAAAAGGGAGGTCTACCACCCGATTATCGTTGTTGAAATAAAACAACAACAGTTATACCTGGAGATACGTAACTGCGAGAAAGGTGGAGCATATGGTGTCGAACGACTCGGACGGACAGATCGCGTATTACACGATGGAAATTGGCATCGAAAACGACGTCAAGACGTACAGCGGCGGGCTGGGCGTCCTGGCGGGTGACACGATCCGATCTTTCGCGGATATGGGCGTACCCGCAGTGTGTGTGTCACAGCTCAACGAGCGTGGGTACTGCAAGCAGACCCTCGAAGACGATGGCACACAGATCAGCGAGGAAGACCCTTGGCCAGTCGAGGAGTACTGTGAAAAACTCGATGTCGAGGTCACAGTTCCGATCCACGGTCGGGACGTGACAGTCACGGCTTGGAAGTACGATGTCGTCTCCGAGCAGAGCGGCCACACGGTGCCGATCATCTATCTCGACACGAACGTCGAGAGCAACGACCCGGACGCCCGAGAGTACACCCAGCGACTGTACAGCCCCGGCTACGGCGAAGACGTCCAGCTGGCCCAGGAGATCGTTCTCGGGATCGCCGGAACGCGGATCCTCGATGAACTCGGCTACGAAGTCGATACCTATCATATGAACGAGGGTCACGCCGCCCTCCTGACGCTGGAGCTGCTCAAGCGCAACGATATGGACCCCGAAGCGGTCCGCGAACAGACCGTCTTCACGACTCACACGCCGGTCGAAGCCGGCCACGATCAGTTCGACTGGGAACTGGTCAACGAAGTCCTCGGAGAGTTCGTCCCCCAAGACGTTCTCAAGAAATACAGCCGCGAAGAGGACCTGCATATGACGTATCTCGCCCTCAATCTCTCGCGGTACGCAAACTCGGTCGCGAAGAAACACCAGGAGGTCTCCCGGAATATGTTCCCCGGGTACGACATCGACGCGATCACCAACGGTGTCCACGTCCCCTTCTGGGTCGGCGACTCCTTCAAGGAGCTGTACGACGAGTACGTCGAGGGCTGGCGCGAGAACCCCTACAAGCTCAAGCATGCCTCGGTTATCCCGGACGACGAACTCTGGGAGGCCCATATGGAAGAAAAGCGGGACACGATCGAGTTCATCAACGAGCGCGAGGACTCGGATCTCGACCCCGAGAAACTAACGATTGGGTTCGCCCGGCGTGCGACTGCCTACAAGCGCGCGGATCTGATCTTCTACGAGCACGAGCGGCTGCGCCACATCGCCGAGAACGTCGGCGAGTTCCAGATCGTGTTCGCGGGGAAGGCCTTCCCCGGCGACGAGGACGGAATCGGCAACATCCAAGAGATTTTCCACAACGCCTGGCAGCTCAACGACGCGATCAACGTCGAGTACGTCGAGGGTTACGATATGGAGGTCGGCGCAAAGCTGACCTCCGGCGTCGACGTCTGGCTCAACAACCCGCGACGGCCGCTGGAGGCCTGTGGTACCTCAGGTATGAAGGCCGCATACAACGGCATCCCACAGTTTGGCACACTCGATGGCTGGTGGGTCGAAGGCCACATCGAAAACGAGACCGGCTGGAAGATCGGCCCCGAACCCGAGGAAAGCGAGCCTGACGAGACCGCAGCCGAAGACGAGGACCGACAGGACGCGATGGACATGTACGACCAACTCGAAAACACGGTCGTGCCGATGTACTACGAGGACCGCGAGAAGTGGATCGACATTATGCGCAACACGATGGCGTTCAACGGGCCGTACTATCACACACAACGGATGGTCCGTGAATACCTCGACGACGCGTACTCGCAGTAGGACGGCGCGTCGCCGCCACGAAGTCACTCTCCGTTTTCTCGTGCTACCGTTCTCGAAAGCGGGCGGTCCGTCTTTGCCGTAACTGGACAGGAGGGGACGACCGGATCGGTGACTTGTGGACGACGCCGTTTCAATACCTTTGATAGTGACCGCTGTACAGTTCACCGTTCGATCGCACGCTATCGTGCAGCCGACAAAGACAGACCTACAAGAGTCACAGTCGGTATTCTCCAGTCTTTACTGGCGGTCAGGATTCAGAAATAAATATACTTATTGTGCACGGGCGTAAACGATAGCACCCACACCGATCTTATGCACACGTCAGTTACCAGTCTCCTCCTCGGAGTTATCGACAGGCACTCGGACACCGGCGACGAGGGGAGAGACCAGCCATCGACAGCACAATCGACAGAACAGGTGGTATCAGTCGATGGGGGGACTAAGCTGGACTGTGACCCGGAGGAACTCGAGCGTCTTCGCAAGGAAGTGGCCGACCTTCGAGACGAGCAGGAGACACTCCGGAACGAGCGGGATCGAGAACGCAAGCGGGCCGAGCGCCTTGAGGCGGCAATCACCGAGACGACCGAGACGATGGAGCGAGCGATTGACGGCGATCTGACCGTACGGACCACTATTACGGTCGAAGACCCGGTTGCACGGGAACTCGGGTCGGTCTGTGACGAACTGATCGGTGAGTGGGGCGAGTCGATCAGACGCGTCCAGGAGTTTAGCCAGCAGGTCGGCGGTGCGACCGAACAGGTCGCTATGACAGCCGAGACTGTCCGAACGAAAAGCCGGGAGGTCAACGAGTCGATCCGCGAAATTTCGGCCGACGCCGACCGACAGCACGACCGTATCGAAGACGTCGCCGGTGAGGTCGAGGACCTCTCAGCGACGGTCGAGGAAGTCGCCTCCTCGGCCGAAGAGGTGGCCAACGCGGCGGAAGTCTCCGCAGACCGCGCCCAATCAGGCGGCGAGGCTGCGACGGCCGCACTAGACGACCTCGAAACGATTGAGGCGACCACGGAGACAACCCTCGAAAGCGTCGAGAGCCTGGCCGACTCGGTCGAGGACATCGAGTCGATCGTCGAGGTGATTGACGACATCGCCGAGCAGACAAACATTCTGGCGCTGAATGCCTCGATCGAGGCCGCCCGCGCCGGCGAGGAAGGGGCCGGCTTCGCGGTCGTCGCCGACGAGGTCAAGAGCCTCGCCGAGGAAACCCAGTCGGCGCTTGAGGACATCGAGGGAGCGATCGATGCGGTCCGCGAGGAGGCCGACGAAGCAGCCGCCGATATGCGGGAGACGCGCGATCGGGTCGGTGCCGGCCGGGAGACGATCGACGAGGCGCTGACGGCGCTTGAGGATATCGTCGACGACGTCGAGGAAGTCTCCGGGCGGGTCAACGAGATCAGCAACGCGACTGAATCCCAGGCCGAATCCACCCAGCAAGTGGCGGTTATGACTGAAGATGTCGGGGAGATCAGCGAGGAGACAGCTGAGACCGCCGACGAGGTTGCCGCGGCCGCCCGCGATCAGACCAGCGTCCTCACTGAGGTCCAGACCGCGACCAACACGCTGGCCGAACGAACCGAGACACTGACTGAATCGCTCGAAGGCTTCGAGACGACTCGGGGCGCGGCCGACGCCGACGGCACCACCATCGAGATGTGGCACGCGATGAGCGGCCAGAAAGGTGTCTTGCTCGAATCGCTGGCCCGCGAGTTCGAATCCCAGTACGACGGCGAGGTCTCGGTCGAGTTGACCGCAAAGGGGAGCTACCGCGGGACGCTAAACGCCACGCTGAACGCCATCGAGAACGGCCAACCGCCGACGATCGCTCAGATATTCGAGATCGGCACCAAGCAAGCGATGGACAGCGGCGGGTTCGTCCCCGTCGCGGACGTCCTGCCCACCGACTTCGATACCAGAGACCTGCTAGATCCGGTTCGGTCGTACTACACGACCGACCACCGGCTGTACTCGCTACCGTTCAATTCCTCGACGCCGGTCCTCTGTTACAACCGGACAGCCTTCGAGCGGGCGGGGATCGACCCCGACCGACCGCCTGAGACGTTCGATGCTGTCCGGACCGCTGCGACGGATATCGTCGATGCGGGCGTCACCGGCTCGGGGATCACCTTCGCCAACTACGCCTGGTACGTCGAGCAGTGGTTTGCCCAGGCCGGCCAGCCACTCGTGAACAAACGTAACGGTCGAGCTGGCGACGCGACGGAGTCACACTTCGACAGCAGTGCCGGCCGCGAGATCTTCGAGTGGTGGACGAGTATGGAAACTGACGGGCTCTATCATAACCCCGGTGTAGAGGCCCGCGGGGAGGCCAAGTCAGCGTTCCTCGAGGGTGAGGCGGCGATGCTCGTCGCGTCGAGTTCGTCACTGGCGGGGATCGAAGACGGCGCGCGCGAGACCGGGTTCGAATTGGGAACGGCCCCGATTCCGGTCGCCGGGGAGCGCAACGGGCTGGTCGTCGGCGGCGCCTCGCTGTGGGTGCCCGAAGCGATCGTTGATTCCCGACGGCAACTCGCCGGCGAATTCCTCGCGTGGCTCGCCCAGCCCGCCCAGCAGGCACGCTGGCACCGCGAGACAGGGTACTTCCCGATCAACCACGGCGCGGTCGAAGCCCTACGCTCAGATGGCTGGTTCCGGGAGAATCCACACTTCGAGACCGCCCTCGAGGCGCTGCTCGCGAGTTCGGACATCCCGGCGACCAATGGTGCTCGAATCGGTCCGTTCGATACGGTCCGGACGCTCGTCGAGGAAGCGTACCTCGACGCCCGCGACCACGATGTCGAAACGGCACTTTCCGACCTCGACGCACAGATCCAGCGACTGCTGGAGGATTACCGGACTGGCTGAGACCGTCACCTCATCGACGGCTTCCCGCTTCGATCGCTTCTTCGAGTGTTTTCACTATACCAGCAAGTACGGCTACAAACCCGACGAACGTGACGAATAGGCCGTAGTTGGCGACCCCTGGCAGGCGTGACTCGACCTCGTCCGATTGTTCGATCTCGTAGAGCGTCCCGTTCCGTTCGAGAACCATCGGCACTCGCTCCAACGCCGATCGATCGTCCGGCAGCGAACAGCCCGTGTCGGATCCCGAGGCGTTCACCGACGACTGGATGATCCGATCGACCCGATCCCGGTCGTCGGCCGAGAGGTTCTCGTAGGCGACCGGCTCTCGTGTGTCACTGCCCGCAGTCTCGGAATCCGACGGGGGCTCCGCATCTCCGATGACTGTCGCCTCGTATATTGTGGTCGTCTCGTCTGACGTTGTCGCGTCCACGACCGCCCCGATGTATACGGGCGCGGGCAGACAGAGCAACCCCACGATGATGAGGACGGGGCCGACCTTCGAGAACGCCATATGGACACTTCTTTCCGGCGTACAAGTGCTTTATTGTTAGTTTGATGTCAGGACGCCTGCCAGACGCAAGCAGTTTGGGACTCGCCCGCCAAGCGCCGGGCGTGTCCGAGCAGTACCAGACCGTCGGTGGCCGGGGACAGGCACGCTTCGAGATCAGGGGTTCGGAGTTCATCGGCCACGTCGCACCAGCGACGACCGTCGAAGCAGCCGAGGCCTTCATCGAATCGATCCGCGACGAGTACGCTGATGCAACCCACAACGTGCCCGCCTACCGCGTCCGGGCGGAGCCACTGCGGGAATATCAAAACGACGACGCCGAACCCTCCGGCAGCGCCGGCAAGCCCGCCTTGAACGTCCTCGTCCAGCGCGATATCGAGAACGCTGTCGCCGTCGTGACACGCTATTACGGCGGGACAAACCTCGGCGTTGGTGGGTTGGCCAGAGCGTACTCCAGAGCCGTCAAAGAGGGTGTCGACGACGCCGGGGTCGTCACCGAACGCCCCCACGAGCGCTTCGATATCACCGTCGAGTACGACGACAGCGGCACGGTGCGAGGGATTCTCGAAAGCGAAGGCGTCGAGTTCGAGGCAGAGTACAGCGAAGTGGTCACGTTCGCGCTCAGAGTGCCCGAGACTGAGGCGGACACGCTCCGAGACCGGATCCAAAGTGCTACTAGCGGACGCGCCGATATCATCCGATAGCGAGAAACACTGCAAGTAACCAACTGCAGCGGACCAAACGCTCCGGGCTCTCGTCATCGAAGTCCGATAAAGGTAGGAGGGAGGACAGCGACAGTCCGGGTATGCGAGTAGATATCGGAAACGCACTCGAGGCAGTTGCTACGCCTGGCGTCCCCAAAGACGCGCTGGATCGACTCGACGACCGTGTCGCGGATGCCCACGCCCGCATTCAGGAGGGTCGTGCGAACAACGAGCACGGCTACGAGTCGCTCAATCTTCCTGAGACCGTTGACACCGACGAGATTCGGGCGGCCGTCGAGCCCTTCGACGACAGCGAGTACCTCCTCAACGTCGGGATCGGCGGCTCCGCGCTGGGCGCGGCCACCCTTTCGGCCGCGCTGGACAGTGACCTCGAAGCGTATTATCTGGACAACGTTGATCCCGAGTGGGTCGAGTCGATCATCGACGACGTCGATCTCTCGAAGACCGCCGTCAACGTCGTCTCCCGGTCGGGAACGACCGCCGAAACCCTGTCGAACTTCCTGGTCGTCCGGGAGGCAATGGAGTCCGCGGGCGTCGACTGGACCGAGCGCACCTGGGTCACCACCGGCGATGCGGGCAACCTCCGGGATCTGGCGGACAAACACGGTCTGCCGTCGCTGAAAGTGCCCGATGGCGTCCCTGGCCGCTTTTCGGTGCTCTCGACGGTCGGGCTGGCCGCTGCTGCGCTGCAGGGTCACGACATCGACGCGATTGTCGAGGGTGCCGCGGCCGCCGAGGCCGATCTGGCCCCGTCGCTGTACGAGTCGCCGGCCTACGCCTACGGGGCGATCGCCTACGCGCTCGACGTCCGCGGCGCGGGCAGCAACGCGATGATGCCCTACGAGGAGTCCCTGGAGACCTTCGCCGAATGGTACGCTCAGCTGTGGGCCGAGAGCCTCGGCAAGGACGGCCTGGGCCAGACCCCCGTGCGCGCACTCGGCGCGACCGACCAACACTCCCAGTTGCAACTGTATCGCGCCGGCCCTAACGACAAGATGGTCACGCTCGTCCGCGCGGCCGACCGCGAGGACACGCCGATTCCCGAGACCGACCTCGAGGGGCTCTCGTATCTCGGCGGCTCGTCGCTGGGCGAGTTGCTCGACGCGGAGTTCGAGGCGACTGAGGCCAGCCTCGCCGCGGCGGATCTGCCGAACGTCCGAATCGAGATCGACAGCGTCGACGAGTACGGCCTCGGCGAGTTGCTCTACAGTATGGAAGCCGCGACCGTCCTGGCGGGGGAACTCTACGACGTGGACACGTTCGTCCAGCCGGCCGTCGAGTGGGGCAAGAAAGCTGCTCGCGGACTGCTCGGTGGCGGGGACTTCGAGGAAGCCGAGGCAGTCGCCGACAAGACCACGCTGACGGTCGAGTAGCCACGCGAAACATTTCAGCGACGTTTTTATATCCCTCGTCCGAAGCCGCAGCCGATGGACGGGTCCTCGCCTGCGATTTCGACACGGTCGTTAACCAAACAGTACGGTGAAACAACCGCCGTCGATGGGGTGTCGCTGTCCGTTCCCGACGGAGTGACCTACGGCTTTCTAGGGCCAAACGGGGCCGGGAAAACGACGACGATGCGGATGCTGACTGGGCTTGTCGAGCCGACGAACGGCGACGCGTTCGTCGCCGGTACCCACTGCAGCGAACGTCGCCACCTCGTTGACAAGATCGGCTTGTTGCCCGAGGAGCCGCCGCTGTACAACGAGCTCACCGCTCGCGAGCAACTCCAGTTCGCGGCCGATCTCCGCGATATTCCCTGGGAGCGCGTTTCAGACCGCGCACTCGAGCTCGCGGACACGCTCGATCTCGACGACGATCTCGACCGGCGGATCGACGGCTACTCCAAGGGGATGCGCCAGAAGACGGCGTTCATCCAGGCGGTCCAGCACGACCCTGCGGTCGTCTTTCTCGACGAGCCCACGTCCGGTCTCGATCCGCGAGCGGCCCGCACCCTTCGGGAGTTGATCGTCGAGTTGACCGACGACGGGACGACAGTCTTTCTCTCGACGCACATCCTGCCGGTCGTCGAGGAGATCGCCGACAGAGTCGGTGTCCTGCACGACGGGCGGCTGGTTTCGGAGGGGTCGCCTGCCGAGCTCACTGACAGCGTGGGCGACGGGGATGCCGATCTGGAGGAAGCGTTCCTGGAACTGACTGAGGACGCAACAGCGGCCTGGTGAGAGCGATGGAATACGTCAGAGAAGATATACGAGACGGCTGGACGGTCGCCAGAACGGAGCTACGCGCGCAGTTCAGACAAATTCGGTCGGACAGACGGCGCTTGCTCGCGGTACTCTTCGGTATCGCTGGATTCGGGCTGTTTCTGGCGGTGAGCTTCCTGCCCGGCGCAATTGCGTTCGGTAGCGAATTCGGGAGTGCGGTCCCGCTCGGGACGGCGGGGTTAGCACTGTCGGCCGTGACAGTCACAATCGCGTATCTTGGCGCGGCGAACGGCTTCGGACAGTCCCAGGTCGGGACGGTCGAGCCGCTGGCCCGGACGTCAGTTCCGCCGCGAGCGGTCGCTGTCGGACGGGTCATCGCCCAGACGGTCCAGTCGGTCTGGATTATCGTCCCGATCGGTGCCCTGCTGTTGGCGGGTGTCGCGATCGGCGGCAGTCTGGCGGTTGCTGCTGTGATATTTGTCGCTGCCGTGCCACTTATGACGGTCGGACTGCTCGTCGGGCGAATCATCGGGGGGACGACCAGGTACGTCAACGAGCGCCTGCAGGTGTCGCTGTGGGTGAAGGCACTCCTCGCGCTCGGATTGATGGGTGCAATTTTTCTTGGGACGCAGGTCCTGCTCAGTTCGCGATATGAGACTGGTTCCCAGTTCGCGGTGGGGCCAGTCATCCCCGGGACACCGTTGCAGTCCTATGCAGCCGTCGTCTTCGCGCCGTTCGGGACGGCGCCGGGGCCGCTTGGCATTGCCGTCACAGGGCTGATCCTCGTGGCGATCCCCGTTGGAGTCCTCGGAGCGCTCCGGCTGGAGGCGCATCTGCTCGTCGCGGATCTCGGCACTGACTCCTCGACAGCCGGCCAGGTCGAGGAAAGCTACGGCGTCCCGCGTCTGTTCGAAGTGACGCCGTCGACACGCGTCGCCTGGCGCTATCTCGTCCGAACGCGACGCGATCCTCGGATGCTCTCCCACCTCGCACCGCTGTTGTTCGGCGCATTCGGTATGGCTGGCTCGGCGTTCCAAGATCCCGGAATCCTGCTTGCGATCGGCCCCGGTGGGGCAGTCATCGCTGGAGCCGTCCTCGCCGGTGGCGCGTACTGTCTCAACCCAATGGGTGACGACCGCGACCAACTGCCGCTTTTGTTGACCAGTTCGCCCTCAATCGACAGTATGCTTCGCGGTCGGATGCTCGCCGGTATTGCCCTCGGTCTGGTTGTCGCGGTCGGCATCGGAACGCCGCTTGCGCTGATCGAATACGGACCAGAATACGTGCTTGGCCAGTCACTACTTGCAGCCGTGCTCACGACAGCCAGTGCCGGGATCGCAGTCGGACTCGGTGCGGTCGCCCCGAAGTTCGAGCGCCGCGAGTATATGAACGTCGAACGCGCCCACCCCTCTCAGTGGGCCCTCCTGGGCTTTCTGTTCGGCGGGATGATCGTCGGCGCGGTCGGCTTTCTGCTGCTCGGACTGACGCTGTCGGGCGAGCATCTGCTGGCGGTCGCGTTCGGCTGGCTGCTGTACGTGGCGATTCTCGGCGTGTCGTCCTGGGGTGGATACCACTATGCAGTCAGACGGTTCGACGAGTTTACACTCGACGATATGTGAGGAGAGTCGAAGAAACGGTTGCTACTCTTCGAGGAGCCGATCGACGATCGCTTCGGGTTCGAACCGTTCGAGGTCGTCGTAGTCCTGGCCGGTCCCCAGAAAGAGGATCGGTTTGCCGGTCACGTGGGCAATTGAAATTGCCGCACCGCCCTGTGGGTCGGCGTCGGCTTTCGTGAGGATTGTCCCATCGATCGCCGCGGCGTCGTCGAACTCCCGCGCCCGGTTGACGGCGTCCTGTCCGGCGACGGCCTCGTCGACGAACAGCGTCATATCCGGGTCGATCACGCGATCGATCTTCTCAAGTTGGGCCATCAGGTCGTCGCTGGTGTGTAACCGACCGGCAGTATCCCCGAGCACGACATCCACGTCATTTGCTTCGGCGTACTCGACGGCGTCGTAGACGACCGCCGTCGGGTCCGAGCCCTGCTCGTGAGAGATGAACGTCCGATCGAGGGTCTCAGCGTGCTCGCGGAGCTGTTCGTTCGCGCCGGCACGGTAGGTGTCACCGTTGGCCAGTACTGACGAGTAGCCGTGCTCGTCGAGGTATTTCGAGAGCTTCGCGATCGAAGTCGTCTTGCCGACGCCGTTGACACCGGTGA
>JBEQBN010000007.1:0-17520 GCA_041639775.1 Halapricum sp. | reverse complement strand
GACGAGAGTGGCGAGCACGAGCCCAAGAATATACCTGCTAGCCCGGACTGCGGCTGTCCCGTAGTTGAGCTCGATCTCACGGATATCCTGGATCGCCGGAACAGCGCCGAGGTACGCGGCAACGACGGCGACGGCTGGCGTCGTAAATGTAACGGCGAGGTCGAGGAGTGCGCCCGGAAGCGTGTCCCCGAGGCCAATTGTCTCTACGATCTGGGTACCAACACCGAGCCACTCCGACGCGGTCAGAGCGAACAGCGTCCCGAGATACCAGATCGGCAGGCCGATCCGGTACGATCGTCTGAGTCGGACGACCGCAATCGATCGTGGTTGGCGACGGAGATACTGGCCGTATACGAACCACAGGACTGCACCGAGCAGACTGGCACCGAAGAGCACACTGGCTGCTGCAGCGGTCCCACCCATACGCAGACCTGCCGCGGGCGCCGGCAAAAAACTGGCCGTTCAGACCGATACCTCAGGAGGGAAAAGCAATTGCCCGCCCGCCTCCACGTTCCGGTATGCACATTGCCGTCCCCAACAAGGGCCGTCTCCACGAACCGAGCGTCGAGTTGCTTGAACGCGCCGGACTGCACGTCCGCAACGGGGCCGACCGCAAACTCCACGCTGAGACGGTCGATCCTGACGTGACGATCCTGTTTGCCCGTGCGGCCGACATTCCCGAGTACGTTTCCGAAGGGGCCGCCGACGTGGGCATCACTGGCTTCGATCAGGTCGCCGAAGCACAGCGGGACAACCTCGTCGAACTGCTCGATCTGGAGTTCGGGAGCTGCAAGCTCGTCCTCGCCGCGCCCGAAGACGACGATATCGAGTCCGTCTCGGATCTCGACGGTGGGACGGTCGCGACCGAGTTTCCGAACATCACCCGGGAGTTCCTCGACGAGCAGGGCGTCGACGCCGATATTACCGAGGTTTCGGGCGCGACGGAACTCACGCCACACGTCGATATCGCCGACGCGATCGTCGATATTACCTCAACCGGAACGACCCTGCGGATGAATCGCTTGGAAGTCATCGCGGACGTACTCGAATCGTCAGTGCGGCTGTTCGCTCGTGAGGACGCCCGCGACAACGGGAAAGTCCAGCAGATCGAAACCGCGCTCGGGTCAGTGCTGTCCGCCGAAGGGAAACGCTATCTGATGATGAACGCACCTGCGGACGCCCTTGAGGACGTCAAAGAAGAGCTCCCCGGGATGGGGGGACCGACAGTGATGGACATCGCCGGCACCGACGATGTCGCGGTCCACGCAGTCGTCGATGACAGCGAAGTCTTCGAGACGATCAACGCACTGCAGTCGGTCGGGGCGAGCGACATTCTCGTAACCGAAATCGAGCGGCTCGTCGAGTGATCGTTCGCGGTTTCGGCGCGGTCACTTGACGATATCAGTCGAGGCGGTCGTGTCCTCTCTGACATCCGTGTCGAGGTCGATATCCGTGATGAGTTCGACGAGTTCTTGCAGGCGGGGGAACGTGTAGGCCGTGAGTTCCACGTCGGTGTCGTCGGCGACGATATCCGAATCGACGACGAAGGCGATGTCCTCGTCCGGCCAGCCCCCCATCTCGTCGACGATATTGCTGGCGGGGCCGTACATAAACGAGGGGGTCGAGATGTCGATCGTCGCATCGAGGACGTTCGCCCACCCGTCGATGTAGCCGGAGGTCATAATGTTGCCGATCTCCTGCATCGCGGACCGCTCCATATCAGTAAAGAGCCCGTCCGCAGGTTCGTCACCGCCCATTCCCCCGACCATCTGTTCGACGAGTTGTTTGCTGTCTGCCGGATCGACGAGAAAGAGCACATATCCGTGTGGCGGGTCGACCAACTCGACGAAAATTCCGACTTGTTTTTGGGCCCCAATGTGGGTTTTCACGTCCTCAATATCGAGGAAGTTGATCTTCGAGACTTCGATGCTGGCGTCGAGACCGGCCATCTGACTGAGGTGATCGGCGACCGTTTCGGATCCTTCCCTAGCCATCTGGTTGAACAGATCCAGCTTTCGCACGTCGACACGGAGGCTCATACCGACTACTGCGCCCCCACGATTGTAAGATTGCCGCCGTATGCTCGCCACAGTCACGCCACGACAGTGCCACTATCGATAGCCGATCACGGTAATTTATACGAACTCGAGTTCGACGTGAACGTACGTCGGACAATCCGACGGTGGACACCGTGAGTTCGAAACTAGGATACGCGGAGATCGTACTTGGAACCGGGATCGCATTCTTGGGGACTGTGCAGGTGCTGGTCTCGTTTGGCGATACGACCGAGGTACTGCTGTGGGGAGTTGCCGTCTTGCTCGGATTGTTCGTGCTCGCGTACGGCGTTTTATCAGTTATGAGCGCCGACAGCTCCGATGAAGCGGCTGACCCGAACCAGGCGATCAGCAAGACCGATTCGCGGTTCGGTCGCAAGTAGGGTCGGTCACACTATCGAGGGAGTGAACTGCGCAGCCCGATGTCCTCGTCGGTCGCGCGATAGGCAAACCAGACGGCTCCGAGCAGGACGACGAAGACCACCCCCGCAACGCTGTCAGCAACAAGCAGGCCCTGGGGGTCGAGCCCGTGACGGCCAAGTAGCATCTGCATCGCCAGTAAGACGGCAGCCAGCAGACTCAAATACCCCTGCCGAGTCGCATCCCGGTCGTTTCTGGCACGCGCCCAGGTCCCGATTGCGACCAGAAGAGCGAACAACACCAGCGCTAACCCGTAGTACACAATCTGGATCTCCGGGGTGTAAGCAAAGACCGTCCCGAAACTGAACAGGTGCCCAAGCGGGACGAGCACGAGCGCGACCACCGCACCGATGCGGAGCCGTGTGGTATCGGCAGGACCGTAGTGCAATGCTGTCGCGTAGACGACCAGCGTGAAAATCGTCAGCGCGGCCAGATAGTGTGCCGCCTGCACCGGTGGTGAGTAGCCCCAGGGGAACAGGCCACCAACCGTGACGGTAAGCGCGCCCAGACCGATCTGGACGGGAAGCAACGCGATCGCCCCGATGAGGCTGTACCTGACCCGGCGACTCGCGCCACCCGTCCACGCGAGTCCGGTAATCCCGAGCAACACGAACCCGGTCACCATCGCGACCAGCCGGTGGAACCACTCGACGAAACTCATCCAGTTGGCGGGAAACAGGCCGAAGACGGCACCGTCACAGAACGGCCACCGGGCACCACAGGTGAGACCGGCACCGACCCCTGCCGTGTACACGCCTAACAACATAAGCGTGAACGTCAGCCCAGTCGCCCCCGCTAGTAGTCGCCGGAGTTGCATACCTCACGATCAGTGCCCCGGCCACTTAGAGGCGTTCGATGCTGGACCGTGTTGCCGCTTGCCTGTGTCGACTCGGCGAGCCAAGGTTTTTACCCGGGAGCCACTTTTGTCCTCGTAGAAACGACGTATGTCTGCAGACGATCCCACAGACGACACGAGCGAGGACAGCCCCGAAGAAATCGACGTCGAGAACGCTTCTGACGACGCGGTCGAGGTAACAGTTGAGGACGACGGCGTCCGCGAGCGACTCGAGGAGGAGGCCGACCGCGCTGTCGAGGGGTTCGATGATCGGTTCGTCGACCTGCTCGCCTGGGTACTCGAGACCGAGACGCGGGCACGAATCTATGTGTCACTCCGCCAGCAGCCCCACAGTACCAGCGAGGAAATCGCCGAGGCGACCGGTCTATACCCGAGCACGGTCCGGGAAGCGCTGGCGGAACTGCACGACGAACAGAAAGTGACCCGCCAGAAACGCGAGAGCGACGGTGCGGGGAACAACCCCTACGAGTACAGCGCGATGGCCCCGAGCGACCTCGTCTCGGACGTCGTTGATGAAGTCCAGGAGCAACTCAACACTGTCTTCAACCTCGATTCGTATCTCAACGCCACCGAGAGTGAAGCCGACGAGCCCGTGACGATCTCCGTCGAAGACGCCAGCGACAGCGACGACGATCCGGCGGAGGAAGCCAGCGAGAAATAGCTGGCGACGATCGAGTGGGACGGATCCGCCCCGCTCGTTATGACCCATCGGGGTGGCGTTCGCGGCCGGACTCCATTCCGGATCGCATAAACGCCGCGAGAATGCGCCCGATGCTGGAATCGCCAGTCCACAGGGCCTCTTCTTCGACCGGTTCAGCGTCCGTTTCGGCAGCCAGCAACACAGTCCGGTCGTCGATCATAAGCGCGCGGCCAGCGAAATCCGCCGGGTTGTCCTCCGACATCACGAACACCTCAATCGAATCATCGCTAAACTGGTCGCGAAGCGACGACTCGGCCGTGACGAGTGTCGCTGACACGCCGCTGTCGGCAGCATTCCGGAGTGCGGCCGCAATATCGTCGGTCAGTGATCTGGCAGTCGGCGAGACGAAAACGACAACCGATTCAGCACTAGCGATCAGCGACGCGATTCGGTCGTCAATCGGCTGTCGGCCTCGCAGTGTGGAGACGTCGCCGCCGGTCGGTGACGGATCACTGGCACGCAGGTCTTCGAGCGTCTCAAAGGCCCGGTCAGTCTCGCGTTCGAGCCGCTCGGTAAGCAACTGTCGTGCCGTCGAGAGGCCGACCGGCCGGTAGGTTTTCGGCGAGGACTCGACGACCTCCAGCAGGCCGCGCTCGGCCAGGTCGTCGGCGGCGCCGTATACCTGTGACCGCGGCACCTCGGAGTGGCGACTCACCGCCTGTGCGCTCGCGCTTCCGAGACGCTGGAGTGCGACGAACACCTGCGCCTCGTAGTTCGACAGTCCTAGCGTCTCCAGCGCTTCGATCGCCTCCCGTTCGCTCATCGACTCCGTTTGGGGGTCCTCGTTCATGTCAATTTCTCTTCGGCCGTGTTGTGTATGGCCAGCTTGCCGTGCGCGCTAGCGGCGCTCGCTTCGGTAGCTGTGATCGCTCAACGGTGGTGGCCGCAAATATAGTAGGAATCTACAAACACTTAAGTAGACGGTAGCTACTGGCTAGGTATGCACAGCTACGAGAGACGGGGGGCGTGGATCTGAGATGGGCAGCTCCATCACACAGCGATACGCGGAGTGGGTCGCGACACACAGCAAACTCGTCGTCGTCGCTATTCTCATCGCTACGGCCGTTGTTGTGGCCGGTACTACATTCGGCGACGCAGGTAGCTCTGACGTGGGCCAGTTCGAGGTCGACTCCGAAGAGACTCGAGCCGGGGAGTTCGTCCGAGACAACTACGGAGGTGACGACGGGGTTGTGGCACAGGTCGTCGTCCGAAACAGCAGCGGCGACGTACTGACCCAGGAGTCGTTGCTCGAGGGACTGTATCTCCAGCAGTCGGTTCGGGACGACGAACCGTTGAACACGACCCTGGCCGAGCCGGGGATGGTCGGCATCGAGAACGTCGTCGCGACCGCAGCGGTGTACGCTAGCTCTGATGGGAGCCAGCCCCCAGCGGGAGCGCCGCCGCTTGACCGCCAGATCGCTGCTCTCGAGGGACTCAACGAGGAACGTTTCGAGCGGCTGCTCGCTCGTGTGCTCGATCCCGACGCCGAACGTCCGGGCGAGCAGGACCCCTACACGTTCCTCCCGCGGAGCTACGAACCCGGGGAGACGAGTGCCGATGCGCGGCTGACGCTACTTTTCCAAGCCGACGATAGCGGTTCGAACGCGGATCCCACTGCCTACGGCGCACAGGTCGAGATTGACAAGCTGGTCGAACAGCGCTTCGAGGACGCGTTCGTGTTCGGGCAGGGAATCCAGGACGACGCTTCTGCACGGGCGACAGGTGACAGCTTCGCGATCATCACGCCGTTCGCGCTCGTGTTGATCGTCTTCGTTCTTGGAATCACCTACCGGGACCTACTGGATATCCTGCTAGCGTTCGTCGGCATCGGCGTCGTATTGGCCTGGCTCGCGGGGATTATGGGCTGGCTCGCGATCCCGATGAACGTCATCCTCATCGCCGTGCCGTTCCTGTTGATCGGGTTGAGCATCGACTACGCGCTACACGTCGTTATGCGCTATCGGGAGGCGCGCCAAGGTACGCTCGAACGGGGCGACGGCGGCGAGCACCTGTCAATTCAGGCCGCGATGGCGCTCGGATTCGGAAGTGTCGTCCTCGCGCTGGCGGCGGCGACTGTCTCGACCGGCGTGGGTTTTCTGTCGAACGTCGTCAGTCCGCTCCCAGCCATCCAGGACTTCGCTGTCCTCAGCGCCGGCGGCATCTTCGCTACGTTCGTCGCCTTTGGCGTGTTCCTGCCGGCACTGAAGATCGAAGTCGACTCGGTCGTCGAGAACCGCCTCGGTCGCTCGCGGGCCAAGCCGGCGTTCGGCGTCGAGAGCGGTCTCGCGAACGCCGTGCTCGAACGGCTCGCGAACCTGGCGACGCGCGCGCCGGTCGCCATTGTGGCCGTCGCGCTCGTGCTCGCGGTCGCCGGCGGCTACAGTGCGACGACGATCGACACGGAGTTCAACGAGGCCGATTTCCTCCCGCAGGACGCGCCCGACTGGGCCGAGTATCTCCCGGGACCGCTCGAGCCGGGGACCTACACGATTGCCGATGACTTCGAATACCTAAGCGATAACTTCCAGCTCCGTGGGGACGACGGGCAGTCACAGGTGCTGATACGGGGTGACGTAACCGACGGCTCGGTCCTCTCGGCGATCGACAACGCCAGTCACGCTGTGGCGTCCGACAGCTCGATCCAGCTCGCGCCGGGCGGGCAGGCGGCGGTCGACGGGCCACACACCGTGTTGCGTGACGCGGTCGATTCCGGGGACAATCCCGGATTCGCCGCACGCGTCGCCGCGAACGATACTGACGGCGACGGGTTGCCCAATGAAAATGTCACGGCGATCTACGCGGAGTTGTTCGAGATCGACAGCGAGGCCGCGAGCAACGTCCTGAGTCGCAGTGAAGACGGGACGATCACCTCGGCGCGTCTGCTCCTCTCGGTTCGATCCAGCGAATCCGCCCAGACGATCGCCAGGGACACGCGCGCGTTCTCGACACAGGTTGAACAAGGTACAGCCGACAACGGTGACGGTACGGCCGAAATCACGGCGGTCGCGACCGGCGGAACCGTCACGACTGCTGTCATCCAGGACGCGCTGCTGGAGACGCTGATCGAGGCCTTCGCGGTGACGCTTGTGGTCATCTTGGTGTTCCTGACGGCGCTGTTCCGCGTCCGGTATGGCTCGTGGTCGCTGGGGCCCGTGGCGCTCGTGCCGGTCGTGGTGGCACTGGCGTGGCTCCTGGGTGCGATGTCAATACTTGGCGTGTCGTTCAACAGCGAGACGGCGGTGATCACGAGCCTCGCGATCGGGCTCGGCGTCGACTACAGCATCCACGCTAGCGAGCGATTTATGGACGAACGTGAGCGTACCGAGACCCTCGCGTCCGCACTGCGTCGGACGATCACTGGGACCGGCGGGGCGCTGCTCGCCAGCGCCGCGACGACCGCAGCGGCCTTCGGCGTGCTCGCCTTTGCCCTCTCACCGCCGCTGCAGCGGTTCGGGATCGTGACGGGACTGGCGATCGTCTTCGCGTTTGTCGCCGTCGTCACGATGTTGCCGGGCCTGCTCGTGGTCCGCGAGCGGTTGCTCGATGGGGGAGTCACTGAGCTGTGAGGAGGGGTTTTGGACGCACCGTGTGCCTGGTTCGTCTCGATATCAGATCCCGTCAGTATTAGGGAGCGGCCGCGCACAGCCACGCATATGACGACTCCCGAAAGCGTCCAGTCGCTGATCGACCAACTACACGAGCAAGCCGAGATGGTCCTCCCGGACGAAGAGACTCCTGACGTGGGCATTGTGATGGGCAGCGATTCGGACCTGCCGACGATGGCCGGCGGCAAGGGCAAGCGACCCGGCGCGTACGCCGCCCTCACAGAGGACCTCGGCTTCGCAGAGCAAACCGACTACACGGACGCTCCCGAGGCACGCTTTACCTTCGAGACGTTTGTCGTCTCGGCCCATCGCACCCCCGAACTGATGTACGCCTACGCCGAGACCGCCGAGGACCGCGGACTGGACGTGATCATTGCGGGCGCGGGCGGCAAGTCAGCCGACCTGCCGAATATGACCGCCTCGATCGCCTATCCGTTGCCCGTGATCGGCGTGCCGGTCCAGGAAAAGTCCGTCGACAGCGTCATCGGGATGCCACAGGGCGCGCCGATCACCGCCGTCGACGCGGGCAAGTCGTTCAACGCCGCGCTGACCGCCGTTCAGATCCTCTCACGACAGTATCCAGAACTCCGCGAGCGACTCGTCGACTATCACCGCGACCTCCAGCAGGACGTCGGCGGGGTCTCCCGAGACCTTCACGAACTCGGAACGCCGGGGTTCAAAGCCGAGTACTGGGAGGAGTGACCGCGAGCGAGTCGACTTACGAGCGGGGTCGAGCCGATTCGCGAGGCAAAAACGGCTAGCGTTGTCGAAAACGGCAACACTGAATCCTTATATGCGACCGCTCCCAATCGACGCTCAGGAGTCTTATGAGCAATCCGTGGATCGCGATCGGCGCGCTGGCGATTGTGGCGGTTCTCATCCCCGTGGCGATGATCGTCGTCTCGGCACTACTTCGCCCGCGCGTCCCAGAACTGAGCAAACGCGCCACATACGAGAGTGGAGAGGTCCCGACAGGGGACACGCGCATCCGGTTTAACATCCAGTACTATATGGTTGCGCTGCTGTTCCTCGTCTTCGACATCGAGACGGTCCTGATCTTCCCGTGGACTGTTATCTACAGCGACGCTGTCGAGGCTGTCGGGATGACACGGGCGCTCGTCCCGATGCTCGTGTTTGTCGGCGTCCTCATTGTCGGTCTCGGCTGGGCGTGGCGTAACGGCGCAGTCCGCTGGGTCCGGAGCCCGCGGGCACAGCGTCAGAAGATCGAACGGTAACTATGAGTAGTGAACAGACACCACAGGGCGACGGTACAGGCGGGAAATCAACCCAGGAAGCACGGATGGGCGAGGGCGTCGACGATCGGTTCAACTCCCGGTTGCGCGACGCCTTTGGCACGTCGCCGTTCATCCTCACGAAGTTCGACAAGTTTATGAACTGGGTTCGCGGGTCGTCGATGTTTATGCTGCAGTTCGGGATCGCCTGCTGTAGCATCGAGATGATGCACACCTACTCGGTTAAACACGACCTCGACCGGTTTCACGCGGGCGTGCCCAGAGCGTCGCCGCGACAGGCTGACGTGATCATCATCCCCGGGACGATCGTCTCGAAGTTCGCCCCGCGGATGAAACGCATCTACGACCAGATGCCCGAGCCGAAGTTCGTCATCGGGATGGGCTCGTGTACGATTTCGGGCGGTCCCTTCCAGGAGGGGTACAACGTCATCAAGGGGGCCGAGGAGGTCATCCCGGTCGACATTCACGTCCCCGGGTGCCCACCGCGGCCCGAGGCGCTGATCTACGGTGTCGCCAAACTTCAGGAACAGATCGCACACGGCGAGACTGCGCCGGTGACAGTCAAACCGTACGAACTCGAAGAGTTTGCCGACCTCGACCAGGACGAACTCGTACAGCAGTTGGCCGATCAGATCGACGAGGACGACCTCGTTATGCGATATGACTGGACTGAGAAACCATGAGTTTAGAAGAGCCAGAACCACCGACGGCAGATGAAGTCGGCGTCACTGCGGACGGACTCGACTACGATGCCCTCGAAGACCTCGTCTCCGAGCACGTCATCGACCGAGAGAGCCACGTTAACGCCGAGGCGCTGGTCATTCGACCCGACGCAGTGCAAGACACACTCTCAGCATTGAAAGAAGACGCCGGGTTCGATCATTGTTCAGCGGTCACGGCCCAGGAGTACGAGGATCGATTCGAGTCGATCTACCACCTCAAGAAATTCGACGACCCGACTCAACAGTTGAGTGTAGTCGTTCCTACAAACAAAGACGAGCCGGTCTCGGAAAGCGCCGAGCCGGTCTTTCGGACGGCCGATTGGCACGAGCGAGAGGCTTACGACCTTTTCGGGGTCGACTACGACGACCACCCGGATCTGCGTCGGATCCTCCTCCCGGACACGTGGCAAGGCCACCCGATGCGGAAAGACTACAACCAAAACCAGCCACAGGTCGTGGCCCTGCGCGAGCACGTCAACCCGCTCGCGGAGGACCACAGCGCGGGTGAAGACTCGGACACGATGTTCGTCAACATCGGCCCCCACCACCCCGCGACGCACGGCGTCCTCCACGTGAAGACGGTGCTCGACGGCGAGCAGATCGCCGACATCGATCCGGACATCGGCTACCTCCACCGCAACGAGGAGCAGATGTGCGAGCAATCGACCTACCGCCACCAGATCATGCCCTATCCCGACCGGTGGGACTACACGCCGGGCGGGATCCTCAACGAATGGGCATATGCCCGCGCGGCCGAGTCGATGGCCGACATCGAGGTGCCCGAGTACGCGCAGGTCCTGCGGACGATGAGTGCCGAACTCACTAGGATCGCCGCGCATATGCTCGCTTTGGGGACCTTCGGGCTGGACGTCTACGGTGACTTCAACGCGATCTTTATGTACGCAGTTCGGGACCGCGAGGCCGTCCAGAATCTGCTTGAGGACCTGACTGGCCAGCGGTTGATGTTCAACTACCTCCGGCTTGGCGGAGTCGCCTGGGACCTGCCCGAACCTCGCGAGGAGTTCCTCGATGACGTTCGGGAGTTCCTTGACGGTCTCCCGGAGTATATCGAGGAATATCACAACCTCATCACAGAAAACGAGATCTTCCAGTTGCGGTGTATCGACACCGGCGTCCTCCCGCCAGAGGTCGCGAAAAACTACGGTGCGACCGGCCCCGTCCTCCGTGGGTCGGGCGTCGATTATGACCTGCGCCGGGACGATCCGTACGGCTATTATGACGAACTCGACTGGGACGTCGTCACGGAAGACGGCTGTGATAACTACTCACGGGTGCTCGTCCGGATGCGGGAAGTCGAGGAGTCGGCGAAGATCATCCGCCAGTGTGCTGACCTGCTGGAAGATTGGCCCGAGGACGACCGTGAGATACAGGCTAACGTCCCACGGACGTTGCAGCCGGAAGCCGGCAAAGAGGTCTACGAGGCAGTCGAAGGGGCGAAAGGAGAACTCGGAATCTATATGCGCAGTGACGGCACGGACAAGCCGGCGCGGTTCAAGATTCGATCGCCGTGTTTCTCGAACCTCCAGACGCTGCCCGAGATGAGTGAAGGCGAGTACATCCCCGATATGGTCGCCTCACTGGGGAGTCTCGACATCGTGCTCGGGGAGGTCGATCGCTGATGGTCGGCTCGGCGCCCCTTCCTGAAACGTTCTCCGGTCTGCTCGGGCTAGGGCAGTTCGGTATCGCCGGTGAGGTTCTCGCCAGTCTGCTTGCTGCGGCGCTTGTCGGGACGTTCGTGTTGTTGAACACGGCTGTCGCCGGCCCGTGGGCCAAACGGAAAATAACGGCGTCGTTCACGGATCGGATCTCGGTCAATCGGATCGGCCCGTGGGGACTAGGAACGATCATCGTCGACTCGGTGCGTCTGCTCAGCAAGGAACTGATCATCCCCGAAGACGCCGACCGGCCGGCTTATGACCTGGCGCCGCTCGTGCTCGCTGGCTCGGCGCTGCTTGGCTTTGCTGTCATCCCAATGGGCAACGGTATCCAAGTTGCCGACCCTGAGGTCGGGTTAGCGTATGTCTTCGCTGTCGCCTCGATCGCCTCGCTGGGACTGGTGATGGCTGGTTACTCCTCAAGTAACAAGTACTCGTTTCTGGGCGGGCTACGTGCGGTCGCGCAAAATCTCGCCTACGAGATCCCGCTGGTGTTGACCGGTGCGTCAGTCGTTATCTTCGCCGGGACACTCCAGATGAGTGAGATCGTCGCTGCCCAACAGCAGACGTTGATCGAGCTCGGCCCGGTTGCGATTCCGGCGTGGTTCGGCATCCTCAACCCGTTCGCGTTCGCGCTGTTTATGACTGCAAACCTCGCGGAAGTCGGACGTAATCCCTTCGACATCCCTGAGGCACCGACAGAGATCGTCGCCGGCTACCAGACTGAGTACTCGAGTGTGTACTTCGTACTCTTTTACTTAGGTGAGTTTATCCACATCTTCCTCGGTGGTGCGCTCATCGCCACGCTGTTCCTCGGCGGCCCGGCCGGTCCAGTGTTGCCTGGGATCGTCTGGTTCACGGCCAAAATCTGGGCCGTCTTCCTGTTCACCCAATGGGCGCGTTCGGCGCTCCCGCGGGTGCGCATCGACCAACTCATCGAGATCGGCTGGAAAGGACTGCTCGTGTTGAGCTTCGCCAACTTGATCTTGACTGCCGTCATCGTCGGAGTGGTCGGCGTATGACGGCCCGACTAACTGACGGTGATTCCAAATGATCGGACTGCTCAAATCGATGGCAACGACGATGAAACACGCGCTCGACGGCCAGACCTTTACCGTCGAGTATCCCGAAGACACACCTGAAGTGAGCCCACGCTTTCGTGGGGTCCACAAGTTCAGTCAAGAGCGGTGTATCTGGTGTCGCCAGTGTGAAGGAGTCTGTCCGAACGACACCATACAGATCGTCCAAGACGACCAGCGTAACGGCGAGCAGTACAACCTCCATATCGGCCAATGCATCTACTGTCGGCTCTGTGAGGAAGTCTGTCCCGTCGACGCGATCTTGCTGACCCAGAACTTCGAGTTCACCGCCGACACGAAAGACGAGCTGGCCTACAACAAAGAGCAACTCAAGAACGTCCCGTGGTACAAGGACATTGACCCGCTCGAGGCACGCGAACCGGACCGGGGTGCCTGGATCGGTGAAGGCGAGGGCGAAGTCGACTACCAGTAGGGAAGTAGCCAGTTGTTTGACCTCGACCGAACGAAGTGAGGTCGAGATTTTTGGTCCAGCTTTTTGCGCGAGTGGGTCGCGGGCGACGCTCGCGACCGAATGCCGCTGCGGCTCGCCGCAGCGCGGTTCCCGCAGGGCCCTCGGCCCGAGGAAACCCGATGCGGAAAAAGTGATCGGTGAGTGACGAGTCATTCCGGCGCAAAACTGGCATTTGTTGCCGATACTGGACCTCGACCGCGTTGAGACAGTAATCTTCAAAGGGCGTCCGTTCGGAGTGCCCGATAGTATGGTGTATGAGACACTCGCTTTTGCGCTGTTTGCCCTCGTCACGCTCGGATCGAGTCTGGGCGTCGTGCTGATGCGTGACGTGTGGCATTCAGCGTTGCTGTTAGGTGTGGCGCTTCTGAGCGTCGCTGTCCACTTCGTCCTCGCACAGGCGCCGTTCCTGGCAGTGATGCAGGTCCTCGTGTACGTCGGCGGGGTCCTGATTTTGATCACGTTCGCCGTGATGCTCACACGCAACCGATCGGACCCCGCTGACAGTGAGGTGTCCTTATGAGGCGCCCGAGACTCGCCAGCGACCTCCAGTTGGTCCCTGGTCTCGCCGCACTCGCGTTGTTCGGCGTGCTGGCGGCCGTTATCCTGACTGCCGGGTTCGACGCCCCCGCTGGATTCGAGGCCGGGGTCAGTATTATGGAAGGGATCGGCTACGCGTTGTTTGACTTGACCGAACAGTCCCCGCTCGTGACCGAGGGCTTCCTGTTCGCGTTTCTCGCGATCGCTGTCGTGCTCGATGCGGCACTTGACGGTGCTCTGCTGTTGGCCCGACGAGAGGGAGGTGACGAGTCGTGATCGAAACACAGTGGTATCTGCTGTTATCGGCCGGCGTCTTCTCGATCGGCCTGTTTGGCCTTCTCGTTCGGGAGAGTGCGCTGATCTATCTGATGTCCATCGAGTTGATGCTCAACGCAGCGAACATCAATCTCGTCGCGTTCTCGCTCCAGCACGGCAATCTCACCGGGCAGGTGTTCGCGCTGTTCGGAATGGCGCTGGCTGCGGCCGAGGTCGCTATCGGCCTCGGTATCATCCTCGTACTGTATCGCAACTTCGAGACGATCGACGTGACCGTGCCGACAACGATGCGGTGGTAATATGACAGGGATATATGATTTCGTTCCGGTGATCGCGCTCCTGCCGCTGGTATCGTTCGTCGTCGCGCTGTTCGCGGGCACGTATCTGCCCAAGAAGGGTGCGCTGGCTGGCATCGCCGCGACCGGTGGCTCGCTGGTGCTGTCGTTGCTGGTGGCACTGACAGTTGCGACCGGCGAAACCGCTGGATACAACGAAACTCTCTACACGTTCCTTGAGGGAGCCGGCTCGGCCCCGTTCTCACTGGAACTGGGCGTGCTCGTCGACCCGCTTTCGGCGCTTATGTTGGTCGTCGTTTCGCTCATCTCGTTTTTGGTCCACGTGTTTTCGCTGGGCTATATGAACGACGAGGGTGAGACCGGTCTCCCACGGTATTACGCCGGGCTCGGCCTGTTCAGCTTCTCGATGCTTGCGTTCGTCTTCGCCAGCAACATCCTGATGGCGTTTATGTTCTTCGAGCTGGTCGGGCTCTGTTCGTACTTGCTGATCGGCTTCTGGTTCCGCGAGGCCGGCCCGCCCAGTGCAGCGAAGAAGGCGTTCCTCGTGACCCGCTTTGGGGACTACTTCTTCCTTGTCGGCGTCGTCGCAATCTTCGCGACGTTCGGGACCGGCGCATTTGCCGGCAGTGAGAGTTTCCCACATCTGGCAGAGCAGGCACTGCACGGTGAACACGCTGTCAACACGTTCCTCGGGCTCGGTGAGCAGGCCTGGTTCACCGTCATCGGGCTGCTCGTGCTCGGCGGTGTGATGGGCAAGTCCGCGCAGTTCCCCTTCCATACGTGGCTGCCGGACGCGATGGAGGGTCCCACGCCGGTCTCGGCGCTGATCCACGCGGCGACGATGGTCGCGGCCGGCGTCTTCCTCGTCGCCCGGATGTACGGCTTCTACGCACTCTCGCCGACCGCGCTTGGCGTGATTGCCTTCATCGGTGGATTCACCGCGCTGTTTGCGGCGACGATGGGCATCGTCAAACAGGAACTCAAGCAGGTGCTGGCCTACTCGACAATCTCCCAGTATGGGTATATGATGCTCGCGCTGGGCGGTGGCGGCTACGTCGCTGCCGTGTTCCACCTGACGACCCACGCCGTGTTCAAGGCCCTGCTCTTTCTCGGTGCCGGGTCAGTCATCATCGCTATGCACCACAACGAGAATATGTGGGATATGGGCGGACTGAAAGAGAAAATGCCCGTCACTTACTACACCTTCCTCGCTGGCTCGCTCGCGCTCGCGGGTATCTTCCCGTTCGCGGGCTTCTGGTCGAAAGACGAGGTGCTCTACGAGACGCTGATCCACGGACTGGGTGAGAGTCCGCTGTTGCTTGGTGGGTACGCGATGGGGCTGCTCGCAGTCGCGTTCACCGGTTTTTACACCTTCCGGATGGTGTTTCTCACTTTCCACGGCGAACCGCGGACCGACCTCGCCGAGGACCCCGAACCGGTCCGCTGGAACGTCAAGGGCCCGCTGGTCGTCCTGGGCGTGCTCGCGGCGACGCTGGGTGCGATCAATATGGTCCCGATCAAGAAGTTGACCGGCGCGAACATCGATTATCTCCATCAGTTCCTCGACTACGGCCCGGAGGCGTTCCGCACGAGCGTTCACCACTACGGGGAACTGCTTGCGGACCCCGCATTCGCGGGCTACGGAGCAGCGGATATCGGCCCGACCGGCCTGCTGGCCTCGGCGGGACTCTCGCTGGGACTGGCGCTTGCGGGTGCCGGACTCGCTTACCGGCTGTACAACGTACCCGAACCGGTCGAGCACACGGACAGACTCGGTCGCGTCAAGACGCTTCTTATGCACAACTACTACCAAGACGAGTTTCAGGTGTGGCTCGCGACAGGGCTAACAGTCCCACTCGCGAACGCCGCCGACACGTTCGATCAGGGAATCATCGACGGCGCCGTCGACGGGATCAGCACCGCGAGCCGCGTTGCCGGACGTGGCGTCCGACGGATCCAGACCGGCGTCGTGCGTAACTACGCCGCCCTGCTGACGCTGGGGCTGGTCTTGCTCGCTGCCTTTTTCGGCGTTACAGGAGGGTGGTTCTGATGTTGATCGAAGCGCTGCTGGTCGCGACGCTGCTTGCCGCCGGTACGGTGTTTTTCGCCCCCGACCGATACGCGGGCAAGCTCGCCGCCGCGCTTAGCCTGCTGCCGCTTGTCGGCAGTCTCTGGCTGTGGCTTGACTTCGAGGGCAGCGGCAACGCCCTGCTTGAGGGTAGCGACATCGCCTACGAGACGACAATCGAGTGGATGGATATCGGATACACGCTACAGTGGTACGTCGGACTCGACGGCGTGAGCCTACCGCTGATCGTGTTGACGACGATCCTGACGACCGCGGCGATCGTCAGCGCTTGGACGCCAATAGAGAAACGCCAGTCGCAGTTCTACGGGCTCGTGCTCCTGCTGGAGTTCGGGCTACTCGGCGTGTTCGCGGCGCTGGATTTCTTCCTGTGGTTCGTCTTCTGGGAAGTCGTCCTCGTGCCGATGTACTTCCTGATCGCTATCTGGGGCGGCCCGCGACGGAAGTATGCGGCGATCAAGTTCTTCGTTTACACGAACGTCGCGAGCCTGATTATGTTCGTCGGGTTCCTGACGCTCGTGTTCGCGATGGGTGACAGCGTAACCGCCCTCAGCCTGCCGGAGATCGCCCAGGCATTGCACGCCGGTGGTGCCGTCGGCTCGATCGCCGGCTTTGCCCCGGAGACGGTCAAACTGTTCGCGTTCGCGCTGATGTTCTTCGGATTCGCAGTGAAGGTGCCGATCGTGCCGGTCCACACGTGGCTCCCGGACGCCCACGTCGAGGCCCCGACGCCGGTGTCAGTGCTGTTGGCGGGCGTCCTGCTGAAGATGGGGACTTACGCCCTGCTGCGATTTAACTTCACGATGCTGCCCGACGTCGCGACTGACTACGCCGAGGTCATCGCCGCGATTGCGGTGCTCAGCGTGATCTACGGTGCGATGCTCGCGCTGGCCCAGCAGGACCTCAAACGAATCGTGGCCTACTCCTCGATTTCCTCGATGGGGTATGTTATCCTCGGACTGATCGCGTACACGACCTATGGGGTCGGCGGCGCAACCTTCCAGATGATCTCTCATGGGTTCATCTCCGGACTGATGTTTATGGTCGTCGGCGTCATCTACAACGAGACCCACACACGGCTGGTCGGAGATATGTCTGGGATGGCCGACCGGATGCCCTGGACGGTCGGGATCTTCGTGGCGGCGGCGTTCGGATATATGGGGTTGCCGCTGATGAGCGGCTTCGCCGCCGAGGTGTTTGTCTTCCTTGGATCGTTCGGCACACCGCACCTGTCGCTTTCGCCACTGTTCACGGCCGCAGCGATGTTCGGCATCGTCATCGTCGCGGGCTACCTGCTGTGGGCGATGCAGCGGACGCTGTTCGGCGAGTTCGATCTTGGGACCGACTATGAGGTCGGCCGTGCGCCGCTGCACGATGTCGCGCCGCTCGCGGTGCTTTTGGCCTGCGTGATCGTCCTGGGGGTCAACCCCGACCTCTTTATGGGGATGATCCAAGACGCGATCAATCCCATCGTCGATAGTCTCGGAG